>CAYITI010000117.1:0-2508 GCA_964366235.1 Candidatus Woesearchaeota archaeon | reverse complement strand
CCCTAATGCCTTCTAATTCATTTAGAAATTTTCTTAATTTTTGTCTTTTCTTAACATCCATTTTAAAATTTCACTTCAAATTTATCATTAAAGTTAATATTTTTTGCATTTGTAACAGCTTTTAAGTCCGCTAAAACATGTTTCAATTTAGAATGCATGCTTTTTTCCAAGGTTAGTTCAATTTCAGCTTTTAAAGACTTGTTGTTTTTTGTTTTAAAAGTTCTTACCTCTTTTATAATATTTATCATTATATCACAAATTTCTTCTGATTTTTTATTGAATAATTTTTTATCGTATTTTGGCCATAAACTTAAATGAATGCTTTTAAGATCTTCTTTTTTATTAAAGTAATAATGATAAATTTCTTCTGTAATATAAGGCATTATAGGAGCAAATAATTTTAATAGAATTAATAAAGAATAATTTAAAGTATATTGTGCAGAAATTTTAGCTTCTTTTCCTCTTGAATTATTATACAATCTTTCTTTTACAATTTCAAGATAATAATCACAGAAAGTATTCCAGAAAAAGTTTTCTATTTCAGATTTAGCTTTTGAGTATTCGTATTTTTCAAAACTTTCTGTACAAATTTTTACAACATTATTCAATTTTGACAGCAACCATGAATCAACTAATTCAAGTTTTTCTGGAATTTCATCCTTATAATCTTTTAAATTTATTAAGATTAATTTTGATGCATTAAATAATTTTGTTATGGTTCTCTTTCCTGTTGTCAGGTCTTTCTCAAGATATCTTAAATCTTCTCCCAATTTAGCAGAAGCCGCCCAGAACCTCAAAGAATCTGCCCCATAATTAATCAAAACTTGTTTTGGTTCTACAACATTGCCTTTTGACTTGTGCATAGATTCCCCATTAGAATCAAGAGCATGTCCCGAAATTACAATATTTTTCCAAGGAATAGAATTATTATGATAAATACTTCTAATTATAGTATAAAACGCCCATGTTCTTATTATATCATGAGCCTGAGGCCTTAAATCCATGGGGTAATTTTTTGAGAAATTATTTTTCTTTTCATTCCAGTTTAAAACAATCTGGGGGGTTAAAGATGATGTAGCCCATGTATCCATTACATCTTTTTCCGGAGAAGCATAATTACTGCATTTTTTGCATTTAACTTTTTTATTCAGAGGATTTACAGGAAGATCATTTTCATCGGCTAAAATTACTTCATTACATTTATCACAATGCCATAATGGAAAAGGAACCCCAAAATGTCTTTGCCTTGAAATACACCAATCCCATTGTATTCCCTGAACCCAGTTTAAATACCTTGTAAACATTGATTCGGGATGCCATTTTATTTTTTTGGCTTCATTAATAAACTTATTTTTATTATCTAGAATCTTTATGAACCATTGTCTAGTGCTTAAAAACTCTATCTCGGTTCCGCATTTATCATGGACATTTACAATATGTTTTATCGATTTTTTATTTTCTAATAAATGTTCCTTATGCAAGTCTTCCAATATCTTTTCTCTTGCTTCTTTTATAGTCAATCCAGAATAATTTCCTGCTAAATTACTTAATTTTCCATTTTTATCTATTATAACCCTTGGTGTTAAGTTTAATTTTTTAATTGCTTCAACATCATATTTATCCCCGTAAGAACAAATCATCATTGCCCCTGTTCCTTTTTCAATATCAGCAGAAATGTCCCCATAAATTTGAACTTTATAGTTAAATAAAGGAACTTTAGCTTTTTTATTTATTAAATTCTTATATCTCGTATCTTTTGGGTTTACAAATATAGCCACACATGCCCCGAGTAATTCTGGCCTTGAAGTTGCAATTGTTAAATTTTTTCCATTCTCTAACTCAAAGTTAATCTCATTAAAACTTGATTCAAGCTCTTTGTCTTCTAACTCGGCTTGTGCAATTGCTGTCTGACAGTTTACGCACCACATTCCAGGAGCTTCTTTCTGATAAACTAGGTTTTTTCTGTAAAGTTCAATAAAAGATTTTTGTGATGTTTTTATAGAATTTTTATCTATAGTTGAATATGTTTTTGAAAAATCACAGCTCATTCCTATTCTTTTCCAGTCTTCAACAAAATCTGGTTTAATTTCGCTTAAAGTTTTATTACATAAATCAATAAATTCCTGCCTCGACATCTTTGTTGATTTAACATTTTTTAATTTTTCTATCAATCTTTCTGTTGGCAAGCCGTTATCGTCTGTTCCAAAAGGATAAAGAACATTTTTCCCAAGCATTCTATGATATCTTACAATAAAATCCTGCTGTGAGTATGAAAAAGAATGACCAATATGCATCTTTCCAGAAACTGTTGGAGGAGGAGTATCTACAGAAAAAACTTCTTTCTTTGAGTTTTCATCAAATTTGTAAATTTCTTCTTTTTCCCAGTATTTCTGCCATTTTTCTTCTATTTCTTTGATATTATATTCCTGTGGTAAATGCATAAATTTAATCTCTTAATATAGTATTTAAAGATTTTTAATAAAGTTTAAAAATGATTATATTTAACAG
>CAYITI010000116.1:0-2518 GCA_964366235.1 Candidatus Woesearchaeota archaeon | reverse complement strand
AAGATATTCAAAAACTCCAAAAAACTTGCCTGATGTATTAACAAGGGATGAAGTTAAAAGATTATTTAATGTAATTGATAATGAAAAACATAAGTTAATGCTAGAATTAATGTATTCTGCTGGATTAAGGGTTTCAGAGTTGTTAAATTTAAAAGTTAAAGATTTAGAATTAAAAAATAATTATGGTTTTGTTAGGCAAGGAAAAGGAAACAAAGATAGAATTTTTATAATAGCGGAAAAGTTAAAACCAGAGATTAAAAATCTAATCGAAAAAGAAAACTTAGATTATGAAAATTATCTATTTAATAGCAATAGAGATAATGTCTATAATGTAAGAAGTTTACAAAATATAATTAAGATTGCAAGCAAAAAAGCAAAATTACAAAAACAAATTTCTTGTCATACATTAAGGCATAGTTTTGCCACACATTTAATAGAAGATGGTTGCTCTATAGCAGAAGTGCAAAGTCTGCTTGGCCATAAAAGCCCAGAAACAACTTTTGTTTATATTCATACAGCATCTCCAAATATGATCAAGATAAAAAGCCCATTAGACAATATGTAAAATGACAAAACAAAAATCTGATTTCAAAGAAATTAAAAGTAATAAAGGTGAAAAAGAAAAAATAGTAATCTTAAGTGGTTTTTCTGATCAAGAGTTGCATAATTTTATTGATTTTTATAAACTTGGAAATTTACCAAAAGCAATATTTGCAACTGTAACAAAGAATAATAAAGAGTTTAAAATAAAAGATTTGATTAAAGAATTAAAAAAAGAACATAAGTTTATGCAAAATGTTTCAAATAAAAGCTCCTGAATTTGAAAACATTAAAGGATGGATTAATTCTAAGCCTTTAACAATAAAAGATTTAAAAGGAAAAGTTGTTTTACTGGATTTCTGGACTTATTCTTGTATTAATTGTCTAAGGACTTTGCCTCATTTAAAAAAAATTTATGAGAAATACAAAAAAAATAATTTTATTTTAATTGGGATCCATACTCCAGAATTTGATTTTGAAAGAATTTCTGAAAATGTAAAAAAAGCAGTTAATAATCTAAGGATTAAATACCCTGTTGCTCTTGATTCAGAAAATACAACATGGAAATTATATGGAAATAGATACTGGCCGAAACAAGCTTTAATTGATGTTGATGGAAAAATAAGATATAACCATGTTGGTGAAGGTGGTTACGATGAAATAGAAGAAAACATTGTAAAATTATTAAATGAAAATGGAGAAAAATTTATTTTTAGTAAAAATCCTAAAGATGAGTTTAAAATAAGTTTTGGAATATCTCCAGAAACTTATGCGGGTAGTTTAAGAAATAATAAAATAGGAAATGGTGCTTTATGCATTCCTGGAAGCTGTAATCATTATAAAGATCCTAAAATATATGATTTAAATATAATATATTTAGATGGTGATTGGATTCAAGAAAAAGAATATTTAAAACATGAAGGTAAAAAAGGAAGCTTAATTTTTAGTTATAATGCACATTCTATTAATGCTGTCTTGGTTCCAGATAAAAAAGAATTTGAAGTTATAGTTTATTTAGATGATAAATATTTGACAAAAGAAAATGCTGGAAAGGATATTAAATTTAAAGGTAAAATAAGTTATGTTAAAATTAATAAAGCAAGATTGCATGAGTTAACTAGAACTAAAAAACTTGAATCACATAATTTAAGATTAGAAGCAAATTCTAAAGAATTTAAATTATATGCTTTTACCTTTGGTTAGATTTTTTTATCAACAAATCGCTATAAGATTCAGAGATAAAATTTTCTTTTTTTATATCTAATAAATCTATAAAATAACTGCATTCATTTAACAAATAATCTTCTGGATCATTTTCTTTGCCCATTGCTTCAACTTCAATAAAACTGCCTAAATCTTTAACTTCATCCAGATGAATTTTGACATTATCTAAAATATAAATTTCTCTTTTTTTCTCTACTCTAATTAAAACCCCTAATGAATTCATCAATATATCTTTTAAGGAAATATCTGGATTTTTGCATATAATTACATTGGATTTTTTTGGCTCTTTTTTATCTTCTCTATTGTAATAAATCAAGCTATTTTCTAGCTTGCTCTCTCGAAACTTTAATCTTCCATCTTTAACAACAAAATAAGTATCAATTTGAAAATCCATATACATAAAATCCAAATTTTTTGAGTTTAGAATTAATCTAGATTTATCATGATCATCATAAACTGCTTTTATTTCTATGTTTTTAATATTCATATTTTCCCTATTAAATCCAATCCAGGCTTTAATGTCTTCTTTCCAGGCTCCCAGCTTGCAGGGCAAACAAGTCCTTTATTTTCATTTACAAATTTAGCAGCCTGCAGTTTTCTTAAAAGTTCCTTTGCGCTTCTTCCGATGCTGTTGTCATGAACTTCAAATGCTTTTAAAATTCCTTCAGGATCAATGATAAAGCTTCCTCTCAATGATAACCCTTCTTCTTCAATATAGGTCCCAAATTCCCGGCATAATTTTCCAGCAGGATCT
>CAYITI010000115.1:0-2519 GCA_964366235.1 Candidatus Woesearchaeota archaeon | reverse complement strand
ACATTTTTTTTATTTCTTCTTTTGATAGTTTATTATTATATTTTGATATGTAAAGGCTTTTGTCAATTTGATTGTTATAATTTGAGGTCCCATTCTTTCTTATAACAAATCTATCCCCCAAATCTTCTGCATACGGAATTTCCTCTTCCGTCATTAATTGTTCGTATAACTTTTCAGAAGGCCTTATTCCAATATAACTTAGGTTTACATCGTTTGGATTAATATTAAATTTAGGGGCAAATTCTTCAATTAATGATTCTGCCAAATCTTTTATCATTAAAGATCTCATCTTTAAGACGAATATTTCTCCTCCTTCAGATTCTATAGCTGATTTTAAAACTAAACCTGCAGCATCTTTTAACGACATAAAAAACCTGGTCATTCTTTCATCAGTTAATGTTATATGTTTATTTTTCTTTATTTGATCTATAAATAAAGGGATGACAGAGCCATCTGAATTTAGAACATTTCCAAATCTAACGCAGCTAAATTTTGTCTTTGTATCAAACAATCTTGGATTTAAAACTAATTTTTCGCATAATAATTTAGTAGCAGCCATGGTTGAAGTAGGATAAACTGTTTTATCTGTACTAATAAAAATAACTTTGTCTAAGTTTTCTTCTTTTGCTGTTTCAATTAAATTATGAGTTCCTATTATATTTGTTTTAACAGCCTCCATAGGATCTATCTCGCATAATGGCAAGTGTTTTAAAGCAGCTGTATGAAAAGCTATATCTACACCCCTTAAAGCTGGTTTTATGCTATCATAATCTCTAACATTTCCAATAATATAATCAACATTTCTATAATTCTTTAATTCATTCCTCATTGTATGATGACCAAATTCATTTTGATCAAAAATGCGGATTCTTTTTACATCAAAGTTCAGTAAATCCTTAACTATTGCCCTACCTATAGAACCACAACCACCTGTAACCAGAATATCTTTGCCTTTGCAAAAATCACCAATTTCCATGAATATCTATAAATACAAAGCATTTATAAAATTTTCATTTTAATGGCGTTTATCAATAACTTAATGTAAAATATAAAAAATAGTAATTTAGCTTTTAATACATCAATATTTTTAATCATTTTACCTTTAAACTCTGGAATTGGTTGTGTATTAAGACTTCCAATATCTAAATTTTGCATTTTTAGTGGAATTCTAGATTCCCTATAACCCGGAAGGATAATCCTTAAGTAAATCTCATTGCTTTTATTATTTGTTTTTATTATATTATTAATTACAGAAAATTTAATTTTTTCTCTTTTTTTCCACCATTTCGCAAATTCTGTCATTGTAGTTATTAAAACATTATTCAAGTTTTTTATTTTATTTAAAGTAAAATCTAAAACTTTTGGATAAATACCGATCCCATTATTTGGATGATCATATAGAAATAATGGCATTTGTTTTTTATACTGCATATCAGTTAAATAATTTATATATAATTTTATCTTGTCTTTGGAGTAAAGCTGCATCATCATTAAACCAACACATGTAGGATATATCGGCATTTGAAGTACTTTACAATTTTCAGGATAAAAAGGAATATCATCATAACTCAAAGAAAAATCGGAACTATAAAAATAATTTAATTTTTCTAAAGCCTTTCCAAGATTCATGTTCCAGAATCCAAATGGAGCTGCAAATCCAATTGGTTTTTTAGAAATTCTAGAAATGAAGTTATTTGATTCAAGAATATTTTTATAATTAGGTTCATATAAATCATAAACTAAATGTTCGTAAGAATGCGATTGTAAATCCTGTCCTAGATTATATAAATTTTTTAATTCTTTTTCATAATTTTTATTGTTTATTACACTCAAGAACCATGTAAATCTAATTTTATGTTTTTTTATTACATTTATTATATTTTTAATTTCATCTTCATTATAAACATCTAAATCAATCCTGTAGCTAAAAACAGTTTCATAATTTTTAGGATAGTACCATAAATGAATATAAGGAATATTTCTTATAAAATGCAGGTAATAAAAGCAATTTATAATTAACCTTCTTAAATCTCCTTTCGAAACTAATGAAATATTTTCTTTCAGTGGAGAATAAATACTTGGCAGATATAATTTTTTTGATCTTTCATCCAGCATTAATAGGTTTAGATTAAATGGTAAGGCAATAACAAAACCTTTACCAAATTTTGATTTATATAACACCGAAGAATTTTTAAATTTATAACAAAATTTTTCTATATTTATTTTATTAATATCCCTGAATAGTTCTCCTTTTCCATAAATAATTTTTATGTAAATCTTTAATATTTTCTTAGTCTTATCTATTTTTTTAAAAGATAATGTATCTGTCAATAAAGACCCCCCATTTAGAACATAATTTTTTATTTTAATAAAATCATCTTCATTTAGATTATTAGAATTTAAGATTAACAAGGAATATTTATTTAAATCATCAATTTTTGCAATTTCCCACGAGGTTTTTTCCTGTTCTAAAACTCTTTCCCATCCATACTCGTTTTTTATTAATCCGATTTTCATTT
>CAYITI010000114.1:0-2522 GCA_964366235.1 Candidatus Woesearchaeota archaeon | reverse complement strand
AAGGGAATTAAGGGAATAGAGGTAAATGAGGGAAATAAGGTAAATGAGGGAAATGATAATAGTAGTCTTAAAGATGGAACAATTCCCCAAAAATCGAACAATTCCCTTAATTATCAATTCCCAAGCCCCAAAGAAAATAATATTTTAGATGATTTGGAGGTCAAGTATGGAACAGAATAAGCTTCAACAAATACAAGAACAACCAAACGAACTTCAAAAAATTAACAAGAATGAGCTAACTCAAACTGAATGGATTGTTTACTTAGAAGTATCAAGATTACAAGAAAAGGTTTTGTATCATGAAACTTTTATCAAAGAGTTAAAAAAAGATATGGCTTACTTAGTTAAGAAGGTTAAGGAGTTAGAAAATGTTAATAAAGCTTGATGAAATTTATAGTATTGGAGCAGATAAAAGGCAGTTTATCTTACTCAGAAAAGTAAGGGATCGTTTTATTAATGATAGCTATTTTACAAGTTTAGAAGGTTTACTTAAAGATTATTTATCCGTTAAGATTAGGGTTAGTTCTGTTAAAAGCATAAGAGAACTACTTGCTTACCAAGAAATGCTTATAACAGCGTTGAACGAAGCATTGCAACCATTACACATTGAGTTACATAGCCCCAAAAATCCTGTTTCTAATTCTATTTTACAAGAGCCTAGTAAAACTATCATTAAATCTCAAGAGGTTCAAAATGAAAGCTAAAAACATATTAATTCTTGGTCTTGGGTTGTTAGCTGTAATAAGCCCGTTTATTTTTATTTGGATGAGTGAATTGATAATGGTTTATGGTGGGGGGGATCTTACAAACGGCTTTATGTTTTTTGATGGTCTAAAAGTATATCATTTTTGGATGTATGTAGTTTTTGCTAGTTCAATAATCGTGTATTTTATTTTAATAAATTTTTTAATAGGATGGGAGATTCAAAATGCAACACAAACTGAACAAACTGAACAGATTAAGAAAATAAATCAAGCAAAGAAAATGGAAACGGGAGGTAAACGAAAATGAAAGTAAAAGAAATTAATTTAGATCTTGAAGCAATGACAACATTAAGTGCAGATTCATTAGAAGAACTAGAAAAGGAAATTAAAGGCATTAGCAAAAAAAGTGTTATACAGATTATTCCATTGTTTAAAGAAAGTGAGGATAATTACTTAACCTTACTAATCTTTTATGAATGAATGGGAGGTTTGAATATATTTAGTTTAAAATAAACTGCCAGTAGTGTTTAAGTCAGATAAATAAGTTAACTATACTTCATAGTTAGTTAATATATAATAAGTATATATATTGAGATTAAAAAATGGAAAAACGAAAAAATAAACCTGTAATTTGTTTAAAATTAAAAGGAATTCAAGTTTCTTATTTTAAAAACAAAGGTTATGATAACTTACAGTTACAAAAATCTTATTTTAATAAAAATAAAAAGAAATGGGACAGCAATAGAATAGATTTGAATGTTGGACAGGCATTTATTCTAAAAGATTTGCTTAATCAAACTTTAGAAAAACTAACAACAAAAGATATTAGTAAATTTTATGTTGTAACAAAAACTAAACAAGAAGAAACAAAAAAAGAAGACAATAAAAAAATATTCAAGATAAAAAGTAAATTAGCTTGGAGTCATTAGCATGGTGAGAGCAGTAGTTATTTTTGGTTTAATTCATTTTACAACCTCCAATAGCTAACTGCCACCAAAACTTAAAGGATAAATAAAAAATGATTAATGAAACGTTAAATCAAACAATACAAGCAATCCAGCAAGAATGTATAACAAAAAATATTCAAGTTTTAGGAGCAGATATAATAAACAGAGATCTATTTTTTTATCTTTTGGGCGTTGCTAGTATTATAGCATTATTTATTTTATTTAAAATGTTATTTGGGGGTGGGTTGATTAATACAAAATAAAAAATGACAGAACTTAAAATAACAATGCTTCATATAGTAATATTTTTTCTAATTCTTATAATTTTATATATCTATTATTTAATTGGGGAGTATAGGCAAAACAAAATTAATGTAAAATTTTTAAAGGATTCAATGAAGAAATAAAAACTCTTAAATAATTGTTATGCTCCTAGATCATTGGTTTAGGATAAGCCTCTGAAAAGCTTCGGCTCGGAGGCTTATTTATTAAAGCGAGTGCAGAACAATTAGAAGATGAATTAAATGTCCCAGATGAATAAGTGAATAAACAAGAATAAAAAAATAGTTTATTTTAGCTTATACGCATAGAAAATCAAGTTATTATATAATTAATACTAAAGTAAGTATATAATAATTTATATTACTATATATAGCATAAAAAATGAACGGAGGAAATTATATTATTTAATGATTATATATTAAATATAATTAATATATCTATGGGAACAAAGAATTTAGCTAAATCAGTAAAAGCATATAAATTCAAGAATTTTTGGATAAGTAAATAATTATTTCTTTAAAACAATATTGCCTTCTTTATCTATTGTAAATGAAACCTCGTCTTGCTTATTCCAGCCCTTTAACCTAAC
>CAYITI010000113.1:0-2575 GCA_964366235.1 Candidatus Woesearchaeota archaeon | reverse complement strand
GTACATTACATACCCATACATTTACATCCTTCATATCAAAAATATGGTTATAAAACAGGAGATTTCCCCAATGCAGAATTTATTGGGGAAAGAACTGTTTCCATACCTTTATCCCCAACCTTAAGAGACAATGATATAAATGATGTAATAAATAGCGTAACAAAAATATTAAGTTATTATCGAAGATAAATTCATGGTTTTTTACATATTGCTATTAAAGATAATCCAATAAATGGACCAAATAATTTTTCAAATTTAAATAAGAAAGGAACAAATAAATCAAATAAGCCCATTTGATTTTCCGATAGCATCCTCTTTTTTAATATTTTTCCATTTGTATACCAACCCAAAATTCCAAAAAAATTTATGTATCTTATATTTTCTATTACAAATCCGGCTTTTTTTAATTTATATAATAATTCTTTTTTTGAGTACCTTCTATAATGACCATCATAATTGTCCATTGTTCCATAAAGTGTTTTAATACTGGGAACCAATAATAAAAATCTTCCATTTTTCCTTAATATCTTAAAGATATTATTAAATGCCGCTTGATCATCTTTTATATGTTCTATGACATTTGAAGAAAAAACCGTATCTATATTATAACCTTTTAATTTTAATGAGTCTTTCTTTGATATATCAAGACATAACGCTTTAAAGTTCTTATAGTTTTTATATCTTTTTTCTGCAATTTTTAATGCTTTTTTATCAATGTCTATTCCTATAACCATATCTTTATTAAGAAAAAATTTAATTAAATTTCCTATACTACATCCAACATCTAATAGATTCTTACCAAAATATTCTTTAAAATTTGATATTAAATATTTATTATAAGTATCCCCTTTTATAGCTAAAATCTTTTGTTCCCTTATTGTTTCTCCCATAGATATTTAATCAGCCTAAACTTTTATAAATTCTTCTAAGATTTATACTTTATGATTGCATGTAAACCTCAAGAGATTTATACAAACCATTAAATGATAATTTATTAATAAAATTTTATATAGATCTCTTTTCTGAATGTAAACAAACCAAGCCACATTATCTAAGATTTATGGATATGGTTCAGATTTCAAAATATTTTAATAAAAATAAAATAAAAGGATTCTATTTATTCTCTTTTTATCTTTATTAATGAAAAAATTATAATTTATCAAAAATTTTAAAAAATAGACTTTTATATAATTAATTTAATTCCAATACTTTAGAGATATTGCTGGCTTAATGTTTCAATTTATGAAAAGTAAATTCTTTTTTTAAAACTCTCTCTTCTTCCAGACCAGCACCCTTCCATCTTGATTCAAAATTATAATTAAATTCTTTAGCATTATTTTTGATTTGCTTTACAACATCTAAGGCCATTTCCATACACTCATTCATATTACAATATTTATACAAACCTTGTCTACCGATAGTTATCATATTTTTAATTGGTTTTATTTCTTTATAAACCATATCTTTAATCATCTCCAGAAAACCATTAACTTGGATTGGGTAAGCATATTTTTGCTTTACTATTGTTGCATTAAATTTATCTTTATTTGTAATTAAATTCATTTTCTCTAAATCTTTAACAATTATTTCTATCACTTTTTTATCTGGAAGACTCCATATCCAATCCTCTGTGAAACAAGGTACTTCTACGGCAATACAAGTTTTTCCTTTTGGGGCCATCTCCGCATTTAATGATCCAAATTCTGTAATTCTCTGAAAACAAAATTTATTTTTTGGACTATCCGGAACATAAATCCAGTGATAAGGGGTTAATCTAGGTTTGTTAAATGAAAAAAACCCAAATATTAATGATCTGTATTTTAAGGGATATTCGTGATTATAATTTAAAGCTTCGCTTAACATGGTCATTGGGATAGTGCATATTAAATATTCAAAATCAGAGATACTTTTACCATTAGAAAAAATAATTTTAACTGCTTTTGAATCTCTTTTTACAATATTCTTTAGTTCATAGTTAAATTTAAAATTAACCCCTAATTTTAAACATTCTTCATGTAATCTACTACATATCTTGCCAATCCCTTTTTTTGTATAATAGAACCTATCTTTTAATGGATTATGTATTGTTGAGAAATCATCCTTCTTACTAATATAATGTTTTAATGTTTTAAATAATAAATCAAATATAGAATTGAAACTTATTCTAGACGAAGCAGTTCTCGGATCTAATTGATCTGGAGAAATTCCCCAAACTTTTTCTGTATATGGTTTAAAGTATAATTTATATAAGGTTTTTCCAAATCTACTCTCTACCCAAGATTCGAAAGAATAATTTGCTTCTATTGATGATAAATTTTTAAATCTGCTACTAATCACCTCAAAAAAAACCTTTATTGCTAGAAGGGGGGGTATTTTTGTAAAAAAGTCTATTGGTCTTAAAGGATATGGAACATATTTGTCAAAGAAATATTGGGAGGCCCTTTTCCTTAAAATTAGTAAATCCTCTCCTAGTAAATCTTTAAGTAAATTGACCAATCGCTCATTTTCCGTACAGAACTCATGTGGCCCCATATCGTAGTA
Organism: Candidatus Woesearchaeota archaeon; assembly: GCA_964366235.1. Classification (GTDB taxonomy): domain Archaea; phylum Nanobdellota; class Nanobdellia; order SCGC-AAA011-G17; family GW2011-AR20; genus GW2011-AR20. The sequence continues at coordinate 34 of CAYITI010000113.1, read as the reverse complement.
AAAACGATCTTTGTCTTTGTAGGTGGCGGCTAAT
>CAYITI010000112.1:0-2576 GCA_964366235.1 Candidatus Woesearchaeota archaeon | reverse complement strand
TGGTTCGCTCGGGGTACGTGCGAGCTTTATGGCGAAGCCATAAAGCGAGCGAAAAAAAATAAAATGGAAGAAAAAAAAAATTATAATCAAAGCATTTTAATTAAATCAGATGTAGATAGAACTTTAACCTTACCATTAGTCTTTAATTTTTTATCTTCAGACCATAATGAACAATTAAGCTTTAAAGCAAGAGCAAAATATTCAACATCATTTGGATCTGGAGAAATTAATTTAGCTTCTTCTAAGAAATATTTAAAATCATCAGTTTTAAAAAATTTAATTTTTGGGGTTAATAAAATAAAAAATGATATAATTTCTTTATCAGTTAGACCAGTTTTTCTTAATATTGAATCTTTACGTTTATCAAACTCCTTTAATATAAATTCAGGAGATACAATTTCAAAAGAATCATCTAAAAAGATATCCAATGTTTTTCGTCTAGAAATTAATGCTCCAAATAACTCATTTGCATCAGCAACAATAAGCATCTACAATAATCCCCTAGATTTTAATTCATTGAACCTTCCAGATTTAATCTCTCTTCCCAATTTCAATGAATCTTCCTCAGAAAGCTTACTTTTTGAAGAAATTACACGCAAAGCTAAAACTTTAATAAGTTCATTTGATATTGATTCAGAAAATACTCTAGACACATCTATATTAGATTCATCAATTTGTTTTTTTAGCTCATCAGATATTTCAACATTAATCTTCACCATAAATAAAATAAGTAACAATTATTATATAAATTTTCCTATAATTTAAAACAAAAAATGATATCACAAAAATTAAAACAAAAATTACATGAACAGAAAAATAGAATAGGATTAGTCGGAGGTTCATTATCAATAGAAGAATATGAAGATTTAGATTCTATAAATGCATGCATAAATCCAGAGAATTGGAACATAACTTTTCAGGTCAAGACAGATTTTAATCCAATACAGACTAAAAGACAAAAAGCTTATGCTAGAACCAAAAAAATTGATGATGGATTAGAAACAATGTTATTTGACATATTATCTCACGAGTTAGCCCACTGGGAATTACCATTTTCATCTGAAAAAGGATGCCCCTATGACCCATACAATCATGATAAAATTCTAGAAGCAGTTAAAGCTACACTACCAGAAAATAAAAAATCACAAACAAGTTATGTAGCAAACGCATTTGAAGATTTAATGATAAATCCAAGATGCAAAGAATTCAATAGAGAATTTTCAGGTCAAGTTTTATTTTGGGATTGGCAAGGACTTCATTGTAAACAAGAAGGAAAAGAACACTACACTCCATTTTATGAAGCATTCGTAAAACTAAATATGCATTTATTTGGAACTAATTTAGATAAATCTTTGTTAAAGAGGCATTATTCTAACGATAAAAAAATTGAAGAAGCTGTAAACAAAACTATTGAAGAATTAAAATTAAAACCAATAAATAGTTCTCAACCATCAGATTATTTATTTATAAAAAGAAACTGGTCAAATATGGCAATTATTTTTACTAAAAATTTAGCAGATTTATTGGATGAAGCTCCTACAGAAAAATTATCTGCTTTTTCACAAGAAAATAATGGAGACAAAAATTCAGATGAAAAATCAGGTAACGGAATAGAGCAGCAATCAAAATCAAAACTGGGAAAAGAAAATATTTCTTTTGGTAGATATTCTTCAGATGATAAACAATCACCAAACATTACAAGTTACGAACAGTTAAATTCTTTGTACAGAAAATTAGCAAGAGCAATTCCAGTAGAAGTAGATTCAATAACTAGAAAACAAGATTTAGAAATAGCTCCTTTAACTTTCAGGCCATTTGATTTAGAAATAGACAATCCATTTAAAGTTAAAACATCAAAAATTTTTTTTACAGATGAAGGAATGACATTTTCATATCCAGATAAACCACTAACAGTAATTTCAAAATCAAAAGTACAAAAAAAATCATTTCCAAATTTTAAGTTAGTTGTTTTAGATAATTCAGGAAGTATGAGCCAGGCACCAGATAATTCAGATAATATAGGCAAAACTTCATTTATACCATGGGGAGATAACAGCAAATATCATTATTCATTATTAGGTTTTTATGGAATAGAAAACTTTTTACAACATCAAGGCATAGCCCAATATATCAATCATGGGTTGTCTTTGTTCTCTTCTTCAACAAGATATAAAGAAGGAGATTTTTTTAATTTAGATGAAGTAAGAAAGCACGCATTAAATCCTGACTGGGGTTCAACTAATTTAGATGCTAAATTATTAAATCAAGCATTAAAAGGAAGAGATTCATTTGTTTTATCAATTTCTGATGGAGAAATTGGTAATTGGGATTCAGAAAAAGATGCATTTGAAGAATTAGCCAAAAATAATTCTTATGCACATATTCAGATAGGAACTAAAACTAAATTTACAGAAGATTTAAGCTCATGGCAGTTGCCTATTTTTTATGTTAATAATGGAGACGATCTATCAAGATTAATGGTGGATACTGCTAAAAATGCTTATAGGAGATTTGTATCACCATGAAATTTAAAAGACCAGAAACAATTGGAGGAATTCCAGTAGAAGGAGCCTATC
>CAYITI010000111.1:0-2589 GCA_964366235.1 Candidatus Woesearchaeota archaeon | reverse complement strand
TAAAATTTAAAATGAATTTAGAAAAAATAGATTTTTTATTTGGAAATGAAAAAAGATTTTTTAGTTTTATAAATAATATAAATAAAGATGATAAAATAGCTTTAATAGCACATAATGATTTAGATGGAGTTAGTTCAGCAAAAATAACAAATCAAATTTTAAATACGAAGATATTAAAATTTCTTAGTTATGAAAATTTAAATAAAAAGTTAATTAATGAACTAAAAAAACTTAAAGTGAATAAGGTTGTTTTTGTTGACCTTGATATTACTGATATGGAATTTATAAAAAACATAGAAAAATTTGCGGATATATTAATTATAGACCATCATCTATCTAATTTTGATTTTAATTCTAAACAAACTATTTTAATGAATGCTCAAGGTTATTGCGCTTGTTATTTATCTTATTATTTATCTTCTAATATTAAAAATTTAGATAAATTAGATTGGCTTGTTGCATGTGCTAGCATTGCTGATTGGCAATTTTTTAAGAATCAAAGATTTTTAAAGCAAATATATAAAAAATATGGTGATAAATTTATTGGAACAGAACAGGGTATAAAAAAAGGTAAATTTTGGGATTTACAATATAAAATTTCTTTAGCTATAATCTATTTTAGAGATAATTTAAGAAAAATTTACGATTCTATAGGAAATGGATTTGGTGATATTAAAAAATTAGAGAGATATATAAAACAAGTTCAGATTGAAGTTGATAATTCTATTAAAGAATTTAAAGAAAATAAAGAATATATAAAAGATGGTTATTTTTTTGAAATAAATTCAAAATTTCATGTTAAAGAAATTGTTGTTAATAAACTTAGTTTCCAATACCAAGATAAAACCCTGATAATATCTGAACGAAAAGGAAAGAATTTAGCGATTACTGCAAGAAGGCAAGATAAAAAACTTAATATGGCGGATTTAATGAAAGGATTAACAAAAGATTTTAAAAATAGTAATGCGGGAGGACATTTTGCTGCAGCAGGAGCACATTTTCTAATCAAAGATTTTAATAAATTTAAAGAAAGATTAAAAAAATTAAAATGAAAATAATCAAACAAGGTGCAGAAGCTATTTTAAAATTAGATAAAAATATTTTAATTAAAGAAAGAATTCCAAAAAATTATAGAATAAAAGAAATTGATGAAAAATTAAGAAAATTTAGAACAAGAAGAGAAGCAAATCTGTTAAAAAAATCTAGTTTCTTGAATGTGCCTAAGATATTTAAAATTGATGATAAAAAAATGCTGATTGAAATGGAATTTATTGATGGAGAATTATTAAAGGATTTCTTAAAAACAAATGAAAATTCTGAAATTTTTGAATTAATTGGAATAGAGATAGCAAAAATGCATGATAATAATATAATTCATGGGGATTTAACAACAACTAATATCATAATTAAAGACAATATTCCTTATTTCATTGATTTTGGTTTGGGATTTATCTCTCATAAAACAGAAGACAAAGCAGTTGATTTGCATTTATTAAAGCAGGCTTTAATTAGCAGTTTTCCTTTAATCGCTGAAAATGTTTTTAATAAATTTTTAGATGGATATAAACAAAGCAAAAATTACAAGGAAATTTTAGAAAGATTGAAAAAAGTTGAAAAAAGAGGCCATTATAAAGGAGGTTAAAGATTTTTTATTCTTTAATTTTTAAAGATGGATTTAGAAAGTTATTTAAATTTGGATTGAAGATTTAATTCTACAGCCCCGTAGTGTAGCGGTCAAACCTTTAAAGGGACTAGGCACAGTAGCCTTTGGAGCTATTAACCCAAGTTCGAATCTTGGCGGGGCTATTCTTTTATAACAATAAATTCTTTTTGTAAAGAAAATCTTTCAACAGCGTATTCAATTATTTTATTTAAAAGCTGTTCATAACTCAATCCTCTAGCCAAAGCTGCTTTTAACATATCTGATTCAGGAGCAATATAGCAATTTGAATTAACCTCAATAACAAAAACATTTCCATTATTATCCATTCTTAGATCAACAGAAGCATAGCCTGTGCACGAAGCAGATTTATATGCAGATATCGCAGTTGAATATATCTTTGCTTCGTCTTCTTTATTAAGTTTAGCAATAATTGAATAGGTATTTTTGAAGTCATTGCTGTTTTTGCTCCATTTTGCTTTGTAAGTCAATATTTTTGGCTTGTCTTCAAAATGCTGGCTGTAATCTATTTCAAGGATGCCCAATGCATCTGGATTCTCATTTCCGATTATTGGTACATTAAATTCTCTGCCCTCGATATACTCTTCAACCAAAATTGGCTTATTAAATTTAGAAAATAACTGGGATAATTTTTTCCTTAATTGATCTTCATTAAATATGACTGAATCTTCTTCTATGCCATTGCTGCCATGTTCACCAAGTGGTTTTGAAATTAATGGAAATTTTAGATTAGAATCTAATTTCTCCTCTGAATTTTTAAAAAGTTGACCGGCAGGGCAATTAATTTTGAATGATTTAAAGACATTCTTCAAATCAAATTTATTCTGGCAAAGTTTAGTTGTTGATGAAGAACAGCCAGTATATTGTATATTCTCTCTTTCTAAATCTTCAATTAACCTATCTTCATC
>CAYITI010000110.1:0-2597 GCA_964366235.1 Candidatus Woesearchaeota archaeon | reverse complement strand
CGATTTTTTTATCATCATCTGGGCCTATAGCTAAACAAGTTATGGTTCCTGGAGGAATTTCAGTTAATCCTGCATCCTTTATCAGGGCATTAACTAATTTATTATCATCCGCTAATTTCTTGAATTTTAATAATTCTTTTTCATCTTCAACTTTTAAAATTACTTTTTTAGAGAATTTTCTCCATTCATCTAATTTATCTTTTGAAGTTTTTAAAACAGCTTCAACGCTTGCGTGTGAACATTGAGCTGCTAGCTTTCCCTTTGATAATTTTAAGGCCTTTGAAACCAAAATGACTTGTTTCATATTTCCTTGATTTCTCTTATTTTACCAAAATATAAACTTTTTGATAATTCATTCTCATTTGGTTCTACAACAAATACTTCAAAATTATCAATATTTTGCAAAAACGGACTCAATAATTCTTCTCTCATAACATCAGTTCCATAAGTTAGTAAATTAAAGCTGGGCATAGCAATTAAAATTTTATTTTTCCATTTGCCTTTTAAAAAGCAAGAATATTTCTCTGATCTAATACCCTTTTTTAATGAAATTGCACAATGTTCATGCCCGATTATTATTATTTTACCAAGATTAATTAAAATTTTATCTCCATGGAGTATCGAAATATTATTTATTCTATAGCTATCAACTAATTTTATATCACCTTTATCTGTAATCGGTTTTATCATAGGGTCGTGGTTTCCCTTAATTACAATGATTTCTTTATCTTTTAAAAAATCAAATAATCTAAGTATATTTTTCCATTCTTGATGAGAAATTTCTCCAAATTCATGTTTTACATCTCCATTTAAAATCACTCTAGTAACTCTAACTTTATTAAAAATTCTTTCTAATCTTTTAATTAAATCACCATATTGAAATCTTGGTATTAAAATTCCCTTTTTGTTTAAACTTTCTTCTATTCCTAAATGCAAATCACTTATGATTAAAGTTTTAGAATTCCTTAAATAAAGAGATAAATCAATTGTTTCAATGTTTTTATAAATTTCCATAATATTATCTAATCTTTTCTTAATTTAAGAATTTCGTAAAATTCAATTTGGCTAGATTTAACAGAAAAATATCTTCCTTTTTTATCTTTAAAATCTAATATTGGATTAACTGCATGATTTTTATAAGAAATATAAAAACCTTTTATATTATAATTTTTTCTGGAATTAGATTTCTCTATTATTTTTTGATTAATTTTGCAACTATAACATATTATAAATCCTTTTTTTAAGATTATATTAATAAATGAGTCTAAAGGTATATCTTAAAATTTTTTTATTATTTCTTCTAAATCATTCATTTTTCAAATTTAAAACTTTTCTATAAAACGTATCTACAATAAATAATGCATTTTTAAAATAATGTTTAATATCTTTTCTCATATTATCCTTCGGAATTTTATCTATTAAAGAATTAAAATAGAGATTTGTATAATCATACACCTTGCTAATATCTTCTTTATTGTTTAACTCTTTTAAACCTTCAAGATTTGCAATTATAAAATCTTTATAGTATTTTTTATCTTTATTTTTTGCAGTTGCATAATTTTTTAATGGACTAATAGTTTGTCTAAAAGCATTTACCACATTTTCACTTAAACCTTCTTTTTTTAATTGATGAACAAAATAAGAGCAAAAAACAGTTACTTCCACAGATTCATCTAAATCTGTTTTTTCTTTGTGCCTTTGTTCATCTCCTAAGAAATTAATCAATGATAAATCATATTCATCTAATCTAAAATCTTTCTCTAACAATATCGAGGGTAAGTTATCTATTAATTCTTCTAAATTATTATAACTACTTTTCCTTAATAAACTATAAATGTCTTCTTTATTCTCATCCTTTATTTCAGACATTTTCATAGAACCTCTCTTAATATGCTACCTATATATAAATTTTACTATTAACACCACTAAAAAGTTATTACATTATTCATTATACTCAATTTCATGCTCCTTTCCAATTTTGGCCAATATCAATGTATGCATATTTCTTAAAAATTTTAGTTTATCTTCAATCTTTAAAATATCTAAGTAACCCTGCAATACAATATTAAATGCAAAAGGGCTTGGCAAATTTGTATGAACCTCTTTTATTTTTATTTCATTGTTCTCAATTTTTTTTAATATTTCAATCGTGTTTTCAATATCCATTAAATCTTCTAAAACTTCTCTTCTAGCCTCTTTTAATATAGAAAAATCATTGCTAATTCTTTTTAATGCACTTATTAAAATCATAGAAGAAACTTGCTGTCTTCCAACTCTTTTCTTCTTTCCTTTATATTCCCTTAATATCATTAATGATCTTGTAGCACAATGCCTAAACCTTCTTTTTAATATCTCACTATTATCAATTGCTTTTTCTAATAATAATTTAATTTTCTCACTTTTTAATAACTGAAAAGATTGAACAACCTGCACACTGCCTTCATAGCTTAAATAAAATCCATTGTCATTTATTCCTATTTCAACATCTTTATGCTGCAATTTTCCTATTGCATATCCTAAAGCACGGGACAAGCAATCATTCACCCTTCTTCCAAATAAAGAATGAAATATTACATATTTTTTATTTTCTTCATTAT
>CAYITI010000109.1:0-2636 GCA_964366235.1 Candidatus Woesearchaeota archaeon | reverse complement strand
AGTATCAATAATAATTAAATCATATTTGTCAAAATTGTTTTCATATTTTTTGTAAATTTTTAAGGCATTTTTCTCTTTTTCCTCACCAAAAACTTCTACATCAATGCTCTCACCTAAAACTTGTAATTGTTCTAGACTTGAAGGTCTGTAAACATCTAATTGTATTAAACAAACTTTCTTCCCCCTATTTTTAAAATATTTTGCAATTTTTCCCGCTGTTGTAGTATTGTGAACTATTATATTATCTGCAATAAAACTATGATTATCTTCTACAGTTAGATCATAAACAAATTCTTCTTTAGGTAATTTATCGACTTTTTTTAATCTTATCCAACAAACATCCGCTTGTATTAATAATCTAAAAAAATCTAAATAATGATCTTTTTGGCCCAGATTATTTACATATTGATTAGCTCTCTCAGTTATTAAAATTTGACCAGAACTTACTTCTTCTATAAAATGATTGTCTCGTAAAAATTTCATAAAGCCGTTAATAAAATTAGCATTAAATCCCTCCTCTTGCTTTTTAAAATATTTTAGAATTAAAGACAAATTTCCCTCCTTTTTTAAAATATAACAAGCCATCACTTTAGATAAACTTTCTTTAGAAATCATGCCCTTCTTTTCAAATTGGCTATAACCAAAGTTAGTATATGTTTGAATTTCACCAATTGAGAATCCTAAACTTTCTCTTAACTCTTTTAATGATAAACCTAGAGGCAATTTATGTTGTTTGCCTTCATTTTGTATTTTCCCAATTATTTCAAAATCATTGGCTATTTTTCTTTTATAATTAATTAAATAATTTATTTGTTTTGAATATCTCTCCGAATCTCTTGCTCTTATAAATAATCTCCAATAAGGAACCCCATCTACATATTTTTTTGAAATTGACGATATTATTCCAAACCTATTTAGTAAATTAGCTATATCAATAACAATAGGTTTGCTTTCTGAAGATAATTCAATATTTCTTTGCCCTGGTCTTGGATGAGAGTCACAGTCAAAATAAGCTTTTAAAAAGTTTTTAATGATATCATTACTAGACAACATTATTTGTTTTGGAACTCTAAGATTTTTTCCCTTCTTTCCTATAGGGATTCCAAAAAGTTTATTAAAAATTTCAACTAAAGTTTGAGAAAATAAATGTAATTTGTATAACTTTTTACATCTTTCATCTTTTTTAGGCAAAACTTTTAAATTAAACAATTTTCTTGCTAAATACATAACTCTTTCTATTATTTCTGAGTCCTGATTAGTAATTTCAACATAATTCTGACCTAAGTGACCATCACCAATTATATAGCCTAAAAACTCAGCCAATTCTTCAGTAACATTTACTGGAAAATTAATAAAATTTTGACTACTTTTATGTTTTATCTCAATAGTTTCTTGTTTATAATTATTGAGCAAAGAAATTGGAGTAATACCATTTTTTAAATTAGTAGTTAAGTAACAATAATTTCTTGAAAATACTAAATTCGGTGCAATTTCTTTTAAAATATTAACATTTGATAAATCTAATTTGTAATTTTTAACATCCAAATTCAATTTTTTCAGATCATTAAATATATTTTGGGTATTTCCGTTAATTTTATAATTAAAAGGAACAGCAACAAAATCATCTTCATTTAATTGATCTGCTCGAATTTTTTCTACTTTATTATTTCTTAAAACAAAAAAAGGGTGTTCTGGAGTAACCCTCACATTAAAATCATTACCATTATCTAAATAAATTTGTAATAATTCCTTGCCATTTAATTTCCATAAATGGGTAATCTTTTTATCCTCTATTTTTAGAGATTTAGGATTAAATGAAGGAACAAAAATATTTTCCGAATTTAGATCTATTAGATATCCATCATCAATTTTAATTTCATTTTCCTTAAATTTATTATATATATTTTCAGCAGAGTCTATCTCGCCATTGCTTAACACTATTTTGCTATCTTTATGAACACACTTTCCATTACCAAGAAGACCAATAAGCATTATTTTGGTTGGTTTTTTATTAACTTTAATATCAGTTTTATTTTCACCTAAAAATTTTACAAGCTCTTCATAAACAATATTGATCAAATGCTCTTTCTTGCTGATAGCAGAAGGTGTTTTTTCATCTAAGGCTCTTTCTCTAATTCTCTTGCTTAAATCAAATACTAGCTGTACATTTACATCTGAAGAAAGCAGGGCTCTTTGTATGTCCTTGACTAGCTCATCAATTAATTTGCTGTCTACAAAAATAGCTCTTGCTACCTTTTTCAATGTCTCTCTTAATGAATTAGATAAGCTCTCTAAAACCATAAATTTATGTAAAATTCAGTATTTTTAAAGATAATGTATAATAATTTTTTCTATAAAATTTTCCGAAAAGTTTTCGTCCATTTATAAATTAGTACTAGACAAAAAGTACTGGACATTTCAGATATCCGCCTAGGACTTATAAATAAAAGAGCTTCCATAAATTGGGTGGTTAAAAAAATTAATTATCCAAAAAAATCTAAGTTTTTAGCAGAAGAATGTGGAATTCATTATGGAGATGGCTATATGAGAATAAACAAAAATAAGTGGGGAATACATTATGAATATCAATATTCAGCGCATACACATGATGATTCAGATTATATAACTTATGTTAA
>CAYITI010000108.1:0-2636 GCA_964366235.1 Candidatus Woesearchaeota archaeon | reverse complement strand
TTAACAAAAGAAGAAATAAAAAAAGTAGAAGATTTGGTTAATAAAAGAATAAGAGAAGATTTACCTGTAAAAAGGCTAGAAATGAAATACAATGAAGCTATTAAAAAAGGTGCTTTAGCATTTTTTAAAGAAAAATATAGTGAGGTTGTTTCAGTTTATAAAATAGGGAATTACAGCATGGAATTATGCGGCGGACCTCATGTTAATCATACAAAAGATGTAGGTAATTTTAAAATAATTAAAGAAGAAGCTGTTGCTTCTGGAACAAGAAGGATAAAAGCTGTTGTTAGTTAGTCTTAATTTTTAAATATTTAATTTGCCTAATTTTTCCTGCAAATCTTGCAATTCTTTCTCAAGATGTTTATAACCTTCTGAACGCTTTGGTCTTGTCTCATCTAATTTGTCCATTTTTCTTTCAATTTTCTTAGACTCTTGTTTTAATTCAGTTTCTTTGATTAATGGAAATTTCTCTTTTAAATAAAAAACACCATCATTTAAATTTATAATTTTTTCTCTAATTTGAAATATTAATTTTTTTTTCTCATTTCTTATCTGTTTTAAACTTTCATATTTTTCAAGCATCTTTATTACATCAATGCTGCTTAACAAAACATGCTTTCTAAAAGAGATAGGATCATAAATAGGAACATACGCGAGATTCATGCTTTTAGAATTTTTTTCCATATTTAATCTTGGAATAAGTTTTTATCCACAATTAAAAGTTTTTCCTTAATCTGGTTTAAGCTTTCTCTCCATTCGTCTAAAGCCTGATCTTCTTCTTTTTTAATCTTCTTTAAGTTTTCAACAACCTGCTCAATTTCTTTTACCTTATTTTTTACAGAATTAATATGATCGATTGCCTCTTCATATTTTTCAATTTTTATAAAAAGTGGCCTGTTTGATCTTTTAACTTGCGGTTCATCATTCATAAATTTTTTAGGAATTTGAGGCATTGGAAACTTTTTTTCCTTCATATTATCAAAATTATCTATACTTGGTGTATATTTTGGAAAATCGTCATCAAAATCTGGTTTGGGAATATCAAAGCCTCTTCTTTGGGAATCCGATAAATCAGAAAAATTTTTATTTTGTTTAAATAAAGCCATAATTATAACCTCCTTTTGATAAATTTAATTAAATTTGGCACTATTAAAGGTTTTCTTGCTATTGATTTGTAGTGAAAATAAAAAGATAAAAAGGTTTTTAAATAGTCAGTAAATCTAAACTAAAATGGATTTTTATTCTATATTAGAAAAATTTGTTGATGAGGTTTCCGGCAAAGATGCTGTTAAATTGCTGAATTTAATGAAAGAACTTGAAAATATAAGTGAATATGATTTTGCTGAAGATTTAAAGATTAATGTTAATCAGGTAAGAAACTTGTTATACAAGCTTAATTCTTTTAATTTGGTTTATTCTACAAGGAAAAAAGATCGTGAAAAAGGATTATATATTTATTATTGGACATTTAATTTTAAGCATTCTCGAGACTTATTAATAACAAGAAAAACTAATGAATTAAATAATCTGCAAGATGAATTAAAAAAAGAGAATGATCAAAGATTTTATGTCTGTAAAAATGGATGTATGAGAGTAGAATTAGAGGAAGCAATGGAGTTGGAGTTTAAATGCAATGAATGCGGCAGTTTATTCCAGCAGGAAGACAGCACAAAGAAGATAGGAGAGATTAATCATAAGATTTCTATATTAAATCAAGAATTAGAAGAATTAAAGAAACCTTTAACATTTGCTGTTAAAGCAAAAGAAATTAAGGTTAAGAGAACTAGATCAAAGAAAAAGAAGCTTAAAAAATACAAGAAGAAAAATGTCAAGAAAAAGCCTGAAAAGAAGATTAAAAAAACTAATAAGAAAAAGCCTAAGAAAAATTCAGGTATTTTAAATAAATTAAGAAAGATTAGATTTTAAGAAGCAACATAAATCTCTTCTTCATCAATTTCGTCTAATTCCTCTAAAGCCTCTTTTAACTCTTCTACATTTATTTTTTGTTTTTTATTCAGCATTCTTTAAATCACTAAATCCAACTAGGAATAATACTGCACCAATTAAAATTACAAGAAGTACTAAACCGCCTTTTATTAAAGATAAAGTTGCTTGACCCCAGTCTTGTTTCCAAATCGCAAACCAGATAGAAGCAATTACCAAAACTATCCCAAAAACAATTTTGAATAAGTTATTAATTATCTCTGCCATTTTACCCTTTCAAAGTAAAAATTAACTAGTATAAAAAGCTTTTGGGAAAGATTTTTAAATTGTTTTCTTTGCATAAAAGCAGTATTCTAAATAAAAAATGGGAATTTATAAATATTTACAAAAATCTTGGAAAAGCCATGGTAAAGAATTGGAAGATCTTTACAAGCAAAGAATGATAGAATGGAGACTGGGAAATAGTGTAACAAGGGTAGAATATCCAACAAGATTGGATAGAGCCCATGCTTTAGGATATAAGGCAAAACAAGGTTATGTCGTTGTAAGAGTCAAGTTATTAAGAGGAGGAAGACAGCGCCCCCTAATTAAAGCTGGAAGAAAAAGCAAGAACACAAGAAGAAAATTAATTCTTGGGATGAATTATCAATGGGTTGCTGAGCAAAGAGCAAATAAAAAATATCCAAATTGTG
>CAYITI010000107.1:0-2640 GCA_964366235.1 Candidatus Woesearchaeota archaeon | reverse complement strand
ACATCACTATCTTATTAATTTATATAGTTTAATTTATTAATTCAATTAAAAAAATAAGTTATACTTAAATATGTTGACCATATTATAATTATTATTTATTAATTATGTTTTATCTTAATATCTTCATCATTTAGCATCGCTTGTTCTTATTATTGTTAAACCATTATTTTCTATTAGTTTTAATAATTCATTTTTTTGTTCAGAATTCCCAAGTCCTTTCCAATCAATCAAGGCATGAGAAATAGGATTAGTTGAAGCATTTATAGTTTGTTTTAATATATCGTCGTTTATTGGAAAATTATAATTTGAGATAATATGAGATATTGCGTATTGATTTCCTAATTGTATTTCATTAAAATTTGGGCAATAATGTGGCCCACCAACTCCAATTGCTGATTTATAATTTGAATTTATATTTTCATAATCTTTAATTGACTTAATTATTGTTTCAGCAATAAGTTTTCCAGCATTTTTATCTTTCCATTCTTCTATTGTTGAACCAATTTCAATAAATAGAGATGGTTTTTCTATATATGGGCCATGATGTGTAGCTTCTAATGAAGCGATGAAATCAAGTTTTGATTTTTTTAATTTGTTATTAAGATTAATAAAAATACTTTTGAAAAATATCGGATCTGATAAACAAACCTTCCTAGAAATTCCCCCATATTTAGCAGTTCCGAAATTTCCTATTGTATGAACAGTTAAAGTTTTAACTTTCTTTTCAGATTGGTGTTTAGAGGCAAAAATAATAAAATCGAAATCTTTAACATCTTGATCTTTATCAATATTTTCAGCATTTATTATTTCAGTATTAACTATTTTAGTCTTAATATCTTTGGATATTTTATTGATATTTTCAACTATATTCAATCCTGCGGGATCTCTTTTTGAAGCAATTATGATGAATTTCATTTTAATTTAACATTCTTACCATATCTTTAGTTGTTAGTATTTTAATCTTATTCTGCATTATAAAATGTTTGTCATCTGACCATATTGAAGCATTAAAAGTCAAAGCTGTTGCAAAGAATATTACATCATCAGGATCTATATATCCAATTATATTAAATGCTTCACCTTTCTTATTAATTATTAAATCTACAGGAATTATCCTTACATAACGCAAAAGTCTTAATAATAAAATATCAAAATCTTTTTCTGATAATTTAGCCTTCTTCATTATCTCATTTTTATGATTATATATCTCCTCAATCTCAAAATCTGGTAAAATCAAATTATCCTTAGAATTAACAATTATGTTCCTAGTTAGACCATCTTTAATTAAAGCTGAGATAAAAATGTTAGTGTCTATTACTATATTCATTAAACCTAATAGCTGCAGCTCTTTTTATCTTTTTGCTTATTTCTTCTGCATCTTTTTTTGTAAGCTTACTTTTGGACAATATTTTATTCATTGTTTCCATATCATTTATTCTTTGTTCTATTGAAGCTCTAACTACCTCGCTCCATTTAATTTCTTTATGCATTTTCATTTTCTTATACAATTCATCTGATAAGGCTAAGGTTATATTTGGCATTTTATTTTACACATAAATATGTGATTACACATATTTAAATTTATTGGTTTTATCTAACAAGACTTTTAAATGTAGATTGTTTATATAGATTATGACATATTTGATCCCAATAATAATTCTAATGTTAGCAATACCAATAGGATTTTTCTTAAAATATTTAACAAAAGAAGAAATAAAATCTGGAAGAAAGTATTTCAAGTGGCTTTATTTATCATCATTATTATTAGCTTTTATAATTTTATTATTTCCGATAGAGAAAAATTTAAAAGATAGTTCTTTTTTTGCATTAATTTTTATTGCAATTACAACTTATATTTCCTGGAGAGAATGAAATCAAAAAATGAAAGTATTTTAAAGAAAGTTTTCAAAAACCTAATATCATTTTTTTTAGGAGCTCTAATTGGAGAAATACTCTTTATAATATACTTCCTTAGTATCATGGTCAATAAAATAGCTGAAAAAGCTGGACTTGGAATAATTGCCTTGGCCCCAATAATATTTATAATATACTCTATATTTAGTATTATAATCGGAGGAGTTTTAGGAATAATAATATATAATATTTACAAAAATGGAAAGAAAAAAAGAAAGTAAAATTGTTGAATTTTGTAATTCTCCTTTAGGAGCTTTTTTAATTGTGGGTGGTTTAATGACATTAGGTGCATTTACAAATAGTTATCTTGTAAAAAATAATAATTATCATGGACTTAATAGTTATTTTATTGAAGAAAGGGAAGAAATTGTTAACAATTACAAATAATTTATTTTAAGTTAATAACATTATTCTTCATAAAAATTAAAATCATATTTGAATATCATATTAATATAAAAAATATCTATTTTTAAAATGATACAGTTTATTAATATCTATCAATTAACATAAATATGGATCCTAAAAGAGCAATAAACCAGCTATCAGAATTAAAAAAACTTGGCGGAAATATGAGATTAGCTGCTGAAAACTGGAATTCAAAATTTAAAACTTTAATATCCACTATTTTATCGGCAAGAAGTTTGGATGAAACAACTATTAAATATTCAACTATATTATTCAAGAAATATCCAAATTCTGAAAAACTAAGTAAAGCTAACTTATCTG
>CAYITI010000106.1:0-2641 GCA_964366235.1 Candidatus Woesearchaeota archaeon | reverse complement strand
AATTTTTGATTTCCACCATACCCTTTATTTTTTTCATGACTTATTATTGTCAATTTATTAAGATGATTATTTTTTTTATATTGCCTTGCTCTCTCAACAGTATCATCTTTAGAACAATCATCTGCAATTAATATCTCTTCAGCTAAATCCCAAACAGATTTTGGAATTCTTTCTAATAAATTTATAATGGTTCTTCTATGGTTGTAAGAAAGGATGAAAATAAACAACTTCTTTTCTTTTTTATTCATTAATTTTTCTTTTTTCTATAGTTTAAAATATTATATGTTTGAGAGCCTATATGATTCAAGTTAAACCCATAATATTCAATATGAATTAAGTCTAATAGTTGGTGAAAAATAAAACCAATTAAAACATAAATAAATATTGGAAACAAAAAGGTTAGAATTGATAATATAATTATCATTTCAATTCCATGGAATATACAAGGAATAAATTTTCCATTTTTAATTCTCTTTTCATATGACATTTCAAGAAATGCATTCGACTTTTTAATAAACCAATTATATGCTTCTTTCAAACTCCAACTATTTCTAGTATAAGCATAATACAAATAATGATCAACATCAATAAAAATTGAAGAAAACCAAATTATAATAAATCCAAATATTCCAATGTTTGTAAAAATAGCTAAGAATATTAAAGAAAATACTAAACCAAGAATAGCATGGGTTTTAGGAAGCATTTTTTTCTAATAAACCTAACATATCTGCAAAAGCAGGTCTTGTAATTAATACTCCTACAGTTAAACCAATTAAAGTTGTAATTGCAAATCCTTTCAAAAGTCCTGCGCCTACCCAAAATAAAGGAAGTAGAGAGGCAAATACAGTTAAAAATGAAGCAACCACAATAAATAATGCTCCTTTTAATTTTTCTTTCATACTTATAGATTTTGAAGATTTTGATTCATCCAATATAATTATTTGTTGATCAACTCCTGTTCCTACCATAACTAATATTCCAACTATACTTGGTAAATCTAAATTCCACTTAATTAAAGCAGCAATTCCTAATAAGATAATTACTTCTGAAAAACTTGTAATCAATAATGCAATTGAAGCCTTAAAATTTCTATATCTTAATAATATTATTATTGATACTGCAATTAAAGCTACCAAACCTGTTAATAAAATTAAATATGTAAATCTTTGACCTAATAATGGCGATATAGTATCTAATTTTACAATTTCAAGTTTATATGGTAAACTTCCTGTAATTAAAATAGTTTGCATTTGTTTCATAGATTCTTCTGCATCAGCATAAGCTCCTTTTTGATCAATACCAGATCCAGATCCCTGAATTTGTATCTGTGTTGTTTCTTGACCTTTTAGGCTCTCAGAAATAAATAATGAAGTAGTTAGTTCATCATCAATATAGAAATCTAACTTCTTGTCCAAGTATCCTGGATTTGAAGAGTTTCTTCCTAATTGTCCTGTTATCTGTGCATGTTTTTTAGCAGCCTCTTCGCTTAAATGAATGACAAAATGATAGCTACAATAATAACCTCCTTGTGAAGGTTGGCAGGTATCAACTCTCGCGCAGTTAGCATCATTTCTACAAACATAAGTAATATCATTATTTCCTCCAACAAAAACAGTTTCATTGCCAATCTTCGCATCGAATTTTCCTTGTTTTGCTATTAAATTCTCTAAATCTTTAGGAGTTGTACCTGCAATTTCAACGAGCATATAACTATTTCCAGAAAGATCATTTGCCTGTCTAATATTCACATCACTAATTCCATAGACATTTAATCTTTGTCTACTTACAGAAATTAAATCTTGCATTTGATCTTTAGTAAGTTGTTCTTCAGGTTTTACTAATGCTCTAGCACCACCTTGTAAATCTAATCCTGACTGAAGTTTTGTCTTTTTTAATTCAGATACAATTATTGGAGGTATACTATCTGAAAAAAATACAAATTGATCTGCTTTAGTATTAATAACTACTTTAACAGATTCATTTTTATCTTTGAATAATAAATTAATTTCTTTTGAATAATCTGCTAGACTTTCAACAGGATTATTATTTACTGATGTGATAATATCTCCCTGTTTAAGTCCTGAAGTAATAGCACTAGAATTTTGTTCTATGTTTTTTATTTCTACTCCATTTTGGAATAATGCAGGAAAATTAACAATAGAAATTAGTGATATTGCTAAAAATATTACTAATATCCATATTCTTATTGTTAATTTCATTTTTCTTTCCTCTCAACATACCATTTAATAAATGAAGCATTAAAAGCCCATGTATTGAAAATATCAAATAATAATCCAATAGTTAATACTGTAAATATTTGATTAAAAATATCTGAAAATGATGATGTGAAAATTAAACCGATGATAACTACAACTAAAGCAGCTAGAGTCATTGTTATTCCAGTTTTAAATGCACTAAAAATTCTGCTGTTTATCGAACCCTCTTTTCTTTTAATCACTCTAGTAGTTAACAAAATATCTGTGTCTACACTATATCCTATCAACATTAAGATAGCAACAATTCCAGCTGTTGACATTTTTATTCCTAAAATATCTATAACTGCAATTGTCATAACAATATCTGCAAAAGCAGCGAAAACAACAGCAGTACTAGGTGCAAAAGATCTAAAGATTATAAAAAC
>CAYITI010000105.1:0-2675 GCA_964366235.1 Candidatus Woesearchaeota archaeon | reverse complement strand
CAAAGAACTTTTTTTTAAAATCTTGAATTAATCTGTCGTTTTCCTCTTTTAATGGATAATATTCTTCATAAAGATCTTTTGCTTGTTGATACATTTTAGATCTAAATAAACTCAAATATCCTCTGATTCCATTATTTTTATCTCCATATTCCAAAATTCTTAAATATTCAAAATTAAATTCTATTTTTGCTTCTAAATCAAGCAAATCCCTATATTTTGTAGTATCATAAACTTCCATCCCAGTATCCATAGCAGTTTGTCTTCTAAACTGACATATCCCAATTGCTAATTTATCTGAAAATGCATTTTTTTTAAAATCCGATTCAAGAGAAATGTGGCGAGTTATCATCTCTAAAGGGAAATCATAAATATCCTTGTATTCTTTTCGATATTTATTTATAATATCAATATAGGGCTTAGATTTTGGTAATAATTTAATTATTTTAGAATAATTATTTCCTGAATCATTATTAAAATTGTGAGTAACTTGGCTATAAACAAGATTATTTAAACTAGCTAAAGGAGGTATTGTAAGAATTTTTATGAATTCTCTTCTTTCCATGGAAAGAATTTAGTCAAACGATAAATATTTAAATCTTCACTTAAAAAACTTTATAAATCATTGAATTCTACTTTTATTGCTTTACAAAAATGATAAGTTATCTAAAGGAAGGTTATAAAGATGAAGAGATTTATGAGGTATTACATCCAATAGTCAGAACTTGGTTTAAAAATAAATTCAAAACATTTTCTGAACCTCAAAAATATGCTGTAATTCCAATACATAACCAAGAAAATGTTTTAGTTTCTGCTGTTACTGGTTCTGGAAAGACTTTAACAGGATTTTTAGCTATATTAAATGAGTTAATTACATTATCTGATCACGGTAAATTAGAAAATAAAGTTTACTGCATCTATATTTCTCCTCTTAAGGCATTAAATAATGATGTTTGGTTTAATTTAGAACAGCCCTTAAAAGAAATTGGAGAATTAGCTGGAAAAAAACTAGAGATTAAAGCAGCAGTTAGAACAGGAGATACAACAGCTAGTGAAAAACAAAAAATGCTTAAAGAAACTCCACATATTTTAGTTACAACACCAGAAAGTTTAGCTTTAATTTTAACTTCGCCAAAATTTAGAGAAAAATTAAGAGACGTTAAATATTGTATTATAGATGAAGTTCATTCATTAGCTGAAAATAAAAGAGGGGTGCATTTAAGCTTAAGTTTAGAAAGATTATATGAATTAGCTGGAAATTTTATTAGAATTGGGTTAAGTGCTACTGCAGAGCCTATTGAAGAAATAGCCAAATTTGTTGCAGGCAATAACCGCGGATGCAAAATAGCTAAAATTGACTTGACTAAAAAAATGGATGTTAAGGTTCTTTGTCCTTTGCCTGATTTGATCAACACAACTTATGAAGAAATGCACAATTCCATGTATGATTTAATTCATAAGTTAATCCAAGATCATAAGACAACTTTGATATTTACAAATACAAGGGCTGCAACAGAAAGGGTAGTTCATTTCCTAAAAGAAAAATTTCCCAAAAGTTATACTGAAAACATCGGAGCACATCATGGTAGTTTAAGCAAGCAACATAGATTAGACATGGAAAAAAGAATGAGAGAGGGAAAACTAAAGGCAATTGTTTGTAGTACTTCACTTGAGTTGGGTATAGATATAGGATATATTGATTTAGTTATTATGCTTGGTTCTCCAAAATCAGTTGCCCGTTGTACACAGAGAATTGGGAGAAGTGGCCATGCTCTACATGATACAATTAAAGGCAGAATCATTGTATTGGATAGAGATGATTTGATTGAATCAAGTGTAATGCTAAAAAATGTTTTAGAAAGAAATATAGACAAAATTCATATTCCTAAAAATTGTTTAGATGTTTTAGCTCAGCAAATCTATGGCATCGCAATAAGCGATCAAATTCACATAGACGATTTATTTAAATTAATTAAAAGAAGTTACTGCTACAGAAACTTAAGCAAAGAAGATTTTCTTGAAGTTATAAAATATTTATCTGGATTTTATAACACGTTAGAAGATAGAAATGTTTATGCTAAAATATGGTATGATGAAAGCAATGGAATGATTGGAAGAAAGGGCAAATTAGCCAGGGTAATTTACATGACAAATGTTGGGACAATTCCAGATGAAACTTTTATCACAGTTAAAGTTGGGGAGCAAATTATTGGTTATTTAGATGAAAATTTTTTGGAGAAAATGAAGCCTGGAGATGTTTTTAATCTAGGCGGGCAGACTTATCAATTTAATTTTTCTAGAGGAATGGTTGCACAGGTAAAAGCTTCTCCTGGAAGATCGCCTACAATTCCAAACTGGGTAAGTGAGATGTTACCATTAAGTTTTGATTTAGCTTTAGAAATAGGGAAATTTAGAAGATTAATGGAAGAAAAATTTAGAAATAAAAGCAAAAAAGAAATTCTCGAATTCATTGATTCTTATTTATATGTTGACAAAAATGCTTCTTTAGCTGTTTATAATTATTTTAACGAGCAATATCTGTATTTAAAAGAAATTCCAAACGATAAAAAAATATTAATTGAGCATTATAATGAAGATAATAAAAAATATGTTATATTTCATACTTTATTTGGAAGAAGAGTAAATGATTGTTTATCTCGTGCTTTAGGATATGCAAT
>CAYITI010000104.1:938-2700 GCA_964366235.1 Candidatus Woesearchaeota archaeon | reverse complement strand
AGAGCAATATGCATTATTAAATCATGATTTTAGCAAATGTGAAGTTATTATAATGTCTGGAACTTTTTTGAGTGCTCCTAAAAATTATATTGAAGATTTTATAAGATTTACATATAAATCCTTTAATGATTTTAGCAAATTATTTTTTGTTAGTGGAAAATTTCAATTTCAGAAATTTAAGGAGTTTTTTGAATTAGACAAAGAATTTAAAGATTTAGAAAGAATAAAAAAAATTCATGAAAAATTACTTTCAATTAAGGGAGATTGCAATTTAGAAGAAGAGAAGTTAAAAAATGAAACAGCTCAATGTAGGGTAGTAGCACTATGCATTGAAACAAAACCTGATTATGGAAAAGAAGAGCATATAAATGAATTATTAAGATTAGGAACAACAAGAGTTGAAATTGGCGCTCAAAGTTTATATGATGAAATTCTTAAAATTACAAATAGGGGGCATACATTAAAAGACACTATTGAAGCTACAAGATTGATGAAAAATTCTTTTCTCAAGGTTACTTATCATATGATGCCTGGTTTGCCTTTATCGAATAAAGAAAAAGATATTTCAATGTTTAAAGAATTATTTTCAAATCAAAATTATAAACCAGATTCATTAAAAATATATCCTTGTTTGGTTATGCCTGGAACTGGCTTATATGGATTATGGAAACTTGGTAAATTTAATCCAATTTCTTTGGAAGAAGCATCTGAGATTATTTCAGAAGCAAAAAAATTTATTCCAAAATATTGTAGAATAATGAGAATACAAAGGGACATTCCAACTAAAGTTACTGCCGCGGGAGTCAATAAAACAAATTTGAGACAATATGTTGATAATTTAATTAAGAAAAAAGGAATAAAATGTAATTGCATCAGGTGTAGAGAACCAAGAGGAAGAAATATTGATTTTGATAAAGTAAAAATTTTAAAGTATGAATATCAAGCAAGTAATGGAACAGAATTATTTATTTCTGCTGAAGATATAAAAAATGATATTTTACTTGGATTTGTGAGATTAAGAATTCCGTTTAAACCTTTTAGACCGGAAATTACTTCTAATTCAGCCGGTATCCGTGAATTGCATGTTTATGGTAGTGCAACAGCATTAAATAAAAAAGGAGAAGTTCAACATCATGGATTGGGAAAAAGATTAATGCAAGAAGCTGAAGATACTGCAAAAGAAAAATATAATGTTAAAAAATTATTGGTTATTTCCGGTATCGGGGTTAAAGAGTATTATAGAAATCTCGGTTATAAAAATGATGGTGTTTATGTTAGTAAGCTATTAAGTTAGTTTTAAATAATTTTCTTACTAAACAATAATATGGCTAAATATAAAATTCTAATCAAAGAAGATTTTAAAAATATACAAGACTATTGCTTATCACTAAAATTTAATTTATTGACTTTAGGAATAAATACGGAATATTATCTAAATAATTATATAAAAGATGCTGCAGTAGGAGTTTTTTATTGGATAAAAATCCCAGCACTACAGAATTCTAAATTTATGCCATTGTTTCCTCCATATTATAGTTTATCTAATATCAACTTTAAAAAAGAAAATGATTGTTATAATGTCGAACAAGAATTTAATATAGGATCAACTTTAAATAATAAAGGAAATTTGGAGGAGGTATTAGATATAAGTGAAGGTGATGAATGGAAAATACAACAATATAAAGGGATAATTTCAGTTAAAGATTCAATAGATATCTCAAGAAAATTGGCAAATGAGTTAATAAATAATGATTTTATAGAA
>CAYITI010000104.1:0-928 GCA_964366235.1 Candidatus Woesearchaeota archaeon | reverse complement strand
GTTTCTAAAAAGAAACTAAAATATAGACCTTTTCCATCTTTAGTACATGAATTTAGTCTGCCGGATAACCCTAATTTTTATTTAGGCAGCAGAATAAATTTAAAAGAAGAATTAGCCAAAAATTTAAATCAATGCAGTTTAAAAGAAAATTTAGTTGAACTTTATCAATTCTTCAAAGATTTAAATCATTCTTATAAATTTTTCTAATATTACATTAAAATGATAAAAGAAGCTTTTTTTGATTTAGATGATACTTTAATCTTAACTACTCCAAAATATGAAAAAGCTAAAATCGAGGCTTTTTATGATATAAGCTTATTTTTAGGAAATAAATTTCCTGCTGTAGAAAAAATATTAGAATTATACTACAAAATAGATAACGAATTGCATGCTGAATCTGGCTATGGGGATAAAGATAGATTTTCCAAGTCTCTAATCAAGACATATGAAAAAATATGCGAATTGCTTAATATCCAAAGTGTTAATAAAAATGCCTTAAACATTTTATTTAATAGAGGTCAAGAACCATTTAATATAGAAGAGTATAAGGCAGAAAATTTAATGCCTGGTGCAAAGGAAACTTTAGACTTTTTAGTTGAAAATAATTGTAAATTAAAGATATATACTAAAGGCCAGAATAATTATCAAAAAGAAAAAATAAATCATTTTAAATTAAATCAATGGTTTAAAGAAGAAGATATTATAATTGTTCCAAAAAAGGAGCCAAAGCATCTAAAGCAAAATTCAGATAATTTGGAAACAGCATGTTTTGTAACTGATTCTTTAGAAGATGCAAAGGTTGGAATTAAAGCGGGAATTAAAGTAGCTCATATTCCATTGCAATGGATTTATAATGTTAAATTTGGTAATAATGCTAATATTAAAAAACTGAAGGGGTATCATGAATTGTATCATAAATTTAACAGTT
>CAYITI010000103.1:0-2706 GCA_964366235.1 Candidatus Woesearchaeota archaeon | reverse complement strand
AATATTTATTTTTATTCTTTATTTTGCCTAGATTTTCACCAATTGGTGTTTAAAAGTTAAGGTCACAAGTTTATTTATAGTGCTTTTATTTTTTAATAAAAGCCGTGAAATTCAACCATGATATTTAGTAGCTGTAAAAAGACGCAGTAAAATCTCTTTGCGAACAATAAGATGGTGGTGAAGATAATTAGTAGATAGGCAAATCAGAATTTAGAGACAGAATCATTCATCATGCCTTAATCAATATTCTTGAGCCAATATTTAATAAAACATTTATTTATGATTCTTATACAAATAGAAAAGATAAATGGATTTCTGGAGCAATATTATATCAGATATGTTGATGATTTTATAATTTTGCATGATAATAGAAATATTTTAGAATTTTACAAGAAAGAAATAATTTTCTAAAAAATAATTTAAAATTAGATTTCCATAAGGATAAATCAAAAATATTTTTGGCAAAAGATGGTATTCATTTCTTAGGATTCAGAAATTTTTATTATCATAGAATTTTAAAAAAGAACAAAAGAAAATTTATTAATAATAAAATTAAAATTTCAATTAATGAATACAAAGAAACAAATGATTATGAAAAATTAATGCAAATCATTGAATCAATACTCTCTCATATTGAAAACGCAGACACATTCAATTTAAGAAAGAATATTGTAGCAAAATTTACAAAAGATTTATAAAACAGCCAAATTATTCTTTCTTAAAATGGAACAAAATCAGGATCAACCAGAATTCAGGATAAAAACTCCTAGAAATAATGAAGTTCTTGGTTTTATAGAGCAAAGGCTTGGAGGAAGCAGGATGAGAGTGAGGTGTTTGGACGGTAAAACAAGAATCTGTAGAGTTCCTGGAAGATTAAAAAGAAAATTATGGATCAGGGAAGGGGATTTGTTATTAATCGAGCCTTGGGAATTTGATAATGAAAAAGGAGATGTAATTTTTAAATACCAGCCGAACCAAATTGACTGGCTGAAAAAGAAAGGTTATTTAAAGGAAACTGAAACTCAACAAGAATTCTAAAATGGATGAGATTAGAATTCCAAAAGATAGAATTGCGATTTTAATTGGTAAAAAAGGTGAAGTAAAAAGAGAAATCTCAAAATTAACCAATACCAAATTGCAAATTAATTCAAAAGAGGGTGATATTATCATAAATGGAGATGATGGATTTAACGTTTATCTAGCAAAGAAAATTATTAATGCAATTGGCAGGGGATTTAATCCTGAAATCGCCTTAGCTTTGTTGAATGATGATAATAATCTTGAAATAATTGATATATCATATTTTTCTAGAAAAACTAAAAATGATTTAAAAAGAATAAAATCTAGATTAATTGGAACAAAAGGTAAGGCCAAAAAATTAATTGAAGATTTAGCTGATGTTGAACTTTCTATTTATGGAAAAACGATTAGCATAATTGGCAATCAAATTAATCTTAGTATTGCAAGACATGCTGTAATAAATTTATTACAGGGAAGCAGACATGGAAATGTTTATTCTTATTTGGAAAAACAAAATAAATTAAAACAATTAAATAATTAAAATGGCAGAAAACATAAAAGCATATGAACTAGCCAAGCAGCAGCGTGAAATTTCCATATCTGAATTTTTCCTGAAAAACAGGCATTTGCTTGGATTTGACAACCCAACAAGGGCATTGATGATGGTTGTTAAAGAAGAGGTTGATAATTCCATTGATGCAGCAAATGAAATGAAAGTTTTGCCGGAAATTAAAATTGAATTGCAGCAGATAAATGAAAATAGATTTAATGTTATCGTTGAAGATAATGGCCCCGGGATTGTTAAGCAGCAAATTCCAAATATTTTTGGAAAGTTATTATACGGAAGCAAATTTCATAAACTAAAACAGCAGATGGGGCAGCAAGGCATTGGAATAAGTGCAGCTGTTTTGTATTCTCAGTTAACCACCGGGAAAGCAACTAAAGTTTATTCTAAAATAAATCCAAAAAAGCCAGCTCATTATTTTGAATTGCAGATTGATACTAAAAAAAATGATCCAAAAATTTTGAAAGATGAAGAAATTAAATGGGAAAAAGAACATGGAACTAAAATTGAAATTGAAATTGAAGGCAGATACTTAAAAGGAAAACAAAGTGTTGATGAATACATAAAAGAAATTTCCATACTTAACCCTCATGTTACTTTTCTTTATATTACCCCGGAAAAAGAAAAAATTGTTTATGAACGTGTTACAAACGAATTGCCAAAAGAAGCTAAAGAAATTAAACCACATCCTTATGGTATTGAACTTGGACAATTAATCAAAATGATCCAAGATACAAGAACAAATACTTTACAAAAATTTTTACAAAGTGATTTTTCAAGAATTAGTCCACAAACCGCTCAAGAAATTTGTAAGAATTCTAAATTAAAAATAGAATCAAAACCAAGAGAGTTAGAATCTAAAGACATCGAAATTTTGTTTAAAGTTTTACAAGAAACTAAAATAATGGCTCCTCCTGGAGATTGCTTAAGCCCTATTACCTCAGATTTACTTGAAAAAAGTTTAAGAAAAGAAATTAGTGCAGATTTTTATGCTACAACCACGAGAAGCCCGCAAGTTTATAGGGGAATGCCTTTCCAAGTTGAAATTGGCCTTGCGTTTGGAGGAGAACTAGAAAAAGATTCTCAAATAAGATTAATGAGATTTGCTAACAGAGTTCCTT
>CAYITI010000102.1:0-2752 GCA_964366235.1 Candidatus Woesearchaeota archaeon | reverse complement strand
AATAAAACAACAAATAAGCATAATCCTTTGTCTCATAACCATTTTTTCTTAATAAAAAATTATAAATATCCAACTGGTCTTGGTAGTGATGTGCAGTATCTTCTTTTAAAGCAAATCCTCTTGTTTTATAATCTAAAACAATTAATTTACCTTCTTTGGTTAGCAGATTGTCTACAGCACCATGAAGTAACACATCATTCTCTTCATCACGATACTCAATTCCTTTTAGGTTATTACGCCATATTTTAAGTAAATCTTTATCATCAAATAAATTAATATCTTTAAGTTCTTTTAATTCAGGTGGCAGTTTATTATTATCTCTAAATCTATCAAAATGTTCTTTAAGCATTTTATCTACACCAGAAGGTAAACTTGGAAAAGCACCGCTTGGTCTTTTTATTTTTTTAACAATCTGTAACCAGAAACATCTGGGACAATCCTCTATTAAATTCATTGAACTTGGAGATAATTTGTACATATCTAATCTTCCTCTGTATCACTAAAATAATAATCTAAGGTAGAGTTTACATTTCTTAATTTTCTAGCTAAATCAACCAGTTCCTGCAAGTTATCAGCATACCATTCTCTGCCTTTGCTATCTATAAAGACTAATTTTCCATATTTATTTTTAATTATTTTCGGTTTCATTTTAATATTAAGGATAAAAATAAAATTAGTATATAAGTTTTGTGGGCAAGATATTAATTGTTATAATTTAATTTATTAACAAAACTCATAGCATAATCATAAACTTTTTTGTAAGAAGGGTTTTGATTTTTAAGTTCTTTAATCATTAGATATAAGCATTCTTGCAATTCTTGATATTTTATTTTCTTTCCAATTGTATGTAATAATAAAGTTGATTGAAATCTCCCTAACCTATATTTTCTAACTTTTTTATTTATTACCGCTTTTCTCATCATAGATAAAATAAAACAGATAAGTTCGTAAGGTTGCATATTTGAATAGTACTTACCACTAACTTTTTCAATCTTTAAATTTTCTATTTTGCTTTTTTCTACTTCTAAAATTTCCTTATGTATTAAAGAAAAACCAAACTCTTGTTCATTAGAATATAAACATCTTCTGTCGGTATTTATATCCTCACATGTATCCTCGCAAAATGCCTCTAAACTTAAATCAGAAGATTGCAAATCTAAAGAAGGACCAATTAAAGGTGTTAATGTAAAATAAAAACGATTAAATAATGCCTTTAAACCAGCACTGATTGTTTTTCTTTCTATGGGTTCTACTATCTCATGTGTAAGAATATGTTTCATCATAGCTTTCAATCCTTTATTATCTAAATAATTTCCAGATAAAAAAAGTCTCGGTACAAAAATTTCTAATTTATCTTCACTATGAGAATATCTTGCGTATGGCAAAATAGTCATTTTTGGGATGAATGATATATTCTCAGGAAATCTCTCTTCCTCATTTAATTTAACCTCATACTTAATTTCTCCAATTATATCTCTTATTTCCTTTTCATTTAGAAATTTACTATTAAAATTCTCAGAAACTTCGATTTTCATTTAACCCTCTTGTTTTGATTCTTTTTTAAGTTCCTCAACTTCTTTTAATCTTCTTTGATGAATATAACCTAAAGCGTGAACATAAGCTTCTTTTAACATATTTAGAGACTCTTTCATTTCTTCTGCATAATCTTCTCTTGGTTTAAATAACTCCCAAACTCTGCCATCCTTTGTTCTCAAAATTAATCCATCATTTTCAAGAAATTTTATATGATCAACAATAGTAGACCTTGGTAAATTTAGAGTTTCTTCTAATTCTTCAATTGTTGTAGCCATATTATTTTGCTTATTATAAATATGCAATAATATTAATTGAGAAACACTTAGTTTGCCTCTCAATAAAGCATTGCCTCCACTAATCGGTTTTTTATAAATCATTCTTCCTCCATCCTCCTTTTTATCGATTTTTCGTAAAATCATATTATTAATATACCGTATAACGAAATAGAAACATTTATATATCTTTTGTACTAATAACAATATACGGATATCCGTTATTCACTATAAGAACAAGGAGGTAAACAAAATGAAACAATGCAAATATTGTAAGGAAGTTGGTCGCTTTGACCCAATGATGAGAAGAGTACTTTGTGAAAGGCACAAAATTGAGAACAGAATATATGGTGGGTATTGAGCACCCACCACATTAGGACTCCCGACTATGGAAAATCCCATTATTAATTTGAATCTAGAACTTAATAAGTTTTTTGATAGTTACAGGAATAGCTTTCTAAAAACCTCATACATGATTAAAAATTTAAATTCTAATGTATTAAACAATTCCAAAGAACTAAAGTTTTTAACAAATTCTTTAATTAATCTTTATTTATATAAACGAATTAAAGGAATTTCAACTTATCCTAATTTAATTAAATCCTTAAAAGAGGAAGATGCTTTCAACTTAGGATTCTACAAAGATGAAAATAATAAATTAATTCTGCCGAAGAAAAGAACATTCAATTATTTCTTACAAAATAATAAAAATTTAATTAATGATTTAGACAAAATAGCTGAAAAAATACTCGCGTTAGCTACCAAAAATAATGTTGTTTTGGATATAGAATTAGTTAAGAATGTAATTAATAATAAGAAACAGGAAATATATCAAAGAAGCCAAGCTGTCAAGGAAACTATAAAATTAATCAAGAAATTAGTTTATCCTAAGATCAATATCAAAATAAATCATAATGCCAAGTTTACAACTAAAGACTTACTTG
>CAYITI010000101.1:0-2774 GCA_964366235.1 Candidatus Woesearchaeota archaeon | reverse complement strand
GTTCAATAAGTATTTGTGTTGGCTTATCTTCTTTTTTAAATATTAATGCTTCATTAAATTTTTTAATTGCTTTCATAAAATTTCGTTTAAAATATAAATTTAAAGCAAGTTCGTATATTTTATTAAATTGTTTATCTTTATTTTGACATAGTTCATAAATACCGATTGGATTTTGTTTACCTTTTACTCTTACAACATCAAGTTTTCGACAATTATATTCATTTTTAACTATTGTATAAGTATTTTCTGATAAAATTATATCTACTCCATACATTTTAGTTAATCCCTCAAGTCGTGCGCAAAGATTAACAGCATCTCCAGTTGCAGTATAATCAAATCTTTCATTACTTCCCATATTTCCAACTACAGCTTCCCCAGTGTTTATACCACATCCAATTTTAATAGGGGGGAAACTTTCATTTTCCAGTTCTCTTTGGAATATTTTTAAAGTTTCAATTTGTTCTTGTGCAGCTTTACATGCTAAAAAAGCATGCCGTTTTTCTTTTAAAGGGGCATTCCAAAACGCCATGATTGCATCACCGACATAATCAACAACTGTTCCTCTATTTTCATGTATTACGTTTGTCATTTTTGTTAAATATTTATTAATAAATGTAACAAGTCGTTCAGGGTCAGTTTTTTCACTTATAGTTGTAAAATCTCTAATATCACTAAAAAACAAAGTAACAACTCTTCTTTCCCCACCTAAAGTTATCTCCTGTTTTTTCTCAATAATCTCCTTTAAAAGATCCTTTGAAATATATCTTCCAAATTGACGTTCAATAAATTGACGTTCTTCTTTTTCTTCTAGGTAATTTACTGCTTGTCCAACACCTGTAAAAATTATTAAAGCCAAAGGAATAAAAAATACATCAATTTGATAATTAAATATATCAAATAAAAGTATTGCAATAAATCCATATAAGATAAGAAATCCAATAACAATACATATTGAAAATTTCAAAAGTAATCTTGATAAAATGAATAATCCTATAGCACCAATAATTAATAATACCAAAATTATAGAAAGTATATTTTGTTTAATAATAAAATTATCTAAGATTAAATTTTGTAATACTGTTGCATGAAATTCAACTCCACTCATTGCCAAACCAGAAGATGTTGGAACAATATAGGTATCGTGCAAATCTGGAGAAGTAGCGCCAATTAGAACAATCTTTCCTTTTGCATCTAATCCATTTTGAAGCACATCATAAAAGCTAACAGTTTTAAAATTACCAGGAGATCCAACAAATTTAATAAAATAACGATCTAGTTTCCATACTTTCTTTCCAAAGCTATTTTCATAAATTTTAAATGAAAAAGGTAAAACATCAAAGTCTTCTCCTATATGAGTATCAATACTACGAACAATTCCATCTGAATCTACAATCAAATTAACAAATCCATAATCTGTATTAAAAATTGGTTTATATAAAATACCTGAATTTATTTCTGCAGCCAACACAACATTATTTCTTTTCTCTAAACTAATTTTTAAAATCTCATCTTTATCACTTTCTTCAAAAAAAGATAAATCAAATCCTATAGTTTTTGCATCAGCAATATTATCGAGTAGAGAACTGTATACATCTCTATCCCATGGCCATCTTCCAATCTTCTGAATACTATAATCATCAATTGCTACAATAATAATATGATCTAGTACAACATCATCTCCTTGAAGTTTATCAGAAATTATTGATCTAATATAATAAAATGAATTAATGTATATTAAAAATATAAAAAATAAAGATAATGCTAAATAAGTTAATTTTTGCCTACGTGAAATTTTTTTAAAATGCATTTTCCTAAAGTACCCTATAACATTTTTTAAATAATTTTTTGTAATTGTTGAATTGTTCTAGTTATTTCAATAATTTTTCTAAAAAAACCTTTATCTCTTAGATACAAAGGAATATAATTTTCAAATTCTTCTATACTATATTTTCCCTCATCAATATAATCTAAAAAATTATATATTTCTTCATCACTTAAAGTTTTTTCTGAAATAATATGTCCTTCAGCATTTACTTCGACGATTTTTCTGTTAATTATTGTAGTAATTAATGTTATTATATATTTATTATCCTTAATCTCTTTTTCTCTTAAAAATTTCAACTGATTAATAGTTCTTTTTTTGTGTAATAAAATTCTTTCTTTTTCATCGGAAGTTGCCTTTCTCTGACTAATATCACCATTTATAATTTGTATTACCTCTTCTTTTTCCACTTCATAATCATTTAAATCAATCGAATATTTTACAATACCATCTCCGCCTAAAATATAATTTTTTTGAATTTCAAAAGATGTTGCTCTAACTGATGCAACTATATTTCCCTCAACAATACTATAACCTTCAACTCCATTTAATTTTGTGAAGGTGTTCCAAGTTCTACCACCATTTTGTTTTAATATTGGATGTTTTTTTATCAATTCTTCAAGTGTAACAATAGTCCTTTCATCAAGATTCACAACTATACTATCATAAAGAATGACTGTTGCTAATCCATTTCTTGTTTCAATCTTATCACCATTTTTTATTGTTGTATCTTTAACAACAATTTTATCATTTACTAATACTTCACCATTTTCAACATGTAATAATGCGGGAGTTATTGAGCTTGCAAAAACAGGAAAAAGAAAGATTATTGCAACAATAATTATTATTAAAAATATAATCCATTTTACCAAAGTTTTTTTTTTATAGTAAAGTATTTTCATATGTTATTACTATATTTTTCCAACTAAATCTAAACCAGGCCTTAAAGTTT
>CAYITI010000100.1:0-2781 GCA_964366235.1 Candidatus Woesearchaeota archaeon | reverse complement strand
GAATTTTCAAATAACTTAATTAATTCTTGTAATCCACCTCTATCGCTTATGTTTAAATTATCAATTTCATCTATCAAAACTATTTTTTCTTTTTGAAATAAGCTTTTTTGCTGCAAAAAGTTTTTAACTATTAAATCAATCTGTTCTTTGTTACGAAGATCACTGGAGTTTATCTCCAAAATCTCATAATCTAAGTCATTTGCTAAAGCATAAACTGTAGCTGTTTTTCCTATTCCTGTATCTCCATGAATTAAAACAGGTTGTTTTTTTAGAATATATTTTTTTAATTCTTGGATTTGTAAATCATGCCCAAATATTTGCTTTAATGATTTTGGTTTGTATTTGTTAATTAGCATTTTATTTATTAAATTAGAAATTAGTAAAGTATATATATATTGTTGTTAATTTAAGAATATGATAAATAAGAATATTTTAATCTTTTCACTTTTTATTATTCTTTATTTTTTATTAGACGTTTTAATAAATAGAGAGATTAACACAACTCTAAAAGCAGTTCTTATCGTTCTTGGTGGAATTATTACGATTTTAGTATTTTATTATATACAAAAAAATTATGATTATAGAACTGGTTTTACAAAAGAACGTGCAAAAAAGAATTTAAAAGCTTTGGAAGAATCTGGATTTTTTGATGCTATGGCTATTGTAACTTTTTTATTATCTATTGTTATGTTGGGATTTGGAATTTGGGCTTTATTTCAAAACGGAGATAAAAGAATTGGCTGGTTTTTAATTATTTTATTATGTATTTTTATTGTAATGCTTCTTTCGCACATTTTAAAAAATAAAGAGAGAATTTTCAAATAGATAGATTATATTTATACCAGACCTTATCTCTATTGTAAGGGCGTTAAATTCACATATAAATATGTTGTTTGATTTGAGTTTATATAAATATTATCTGAGTATACCTTATAACCAGGTTTTTCCAGCCTAATGTAATGATATCCAATATCTGAATTATTTCTAAAGTAAGGTGTTAAACCTCGCCACTCATAATCAACACGAATATTAGCCGAGGTAGGATAAGAATCTACATACAAATTGCCAAATAGAGACTCATTTAATAATGGATAAGCTTTAAGATTAATTTTACCTGCCGGCCAATAACGGTTATATAATTCATGGTTTTGATAATAAACTATTGGTTCGCAATGTTGATTTGGTAATGGGGCTATCCAAACTTCGCTAACATTAATATCTTCACGATTTAGATTAAAATAATAATCTAAAGGCTGTTCTTTTCTTAACCAAATATTATTAGACTCACTTGTAAAATGAGCTACATCTACATTATAAAGCCCAGGATACCCGCTATCGGAGCTTAAATCTACATTATTAAGAGGCTCGAATATAATTGTATCGGAAGAATAAATTGCATTTGTTTCATCATCATTTGAAATTTCTTCACTTTGCATGTTTTCATTGCCTTTAGTATTTAATTGTGAAGAAAGAGACTTCAATCTAAAATGTCCAGCAAATCTTTTTTTATTGAGAGTATTATCTTTATAAAACACCAGTAAATCACAAGTTTGCGTTGCTCCTGTTTGTTTATTGATTTTTGGGAGTAAATATATGGTTCTAGTTTTTATATCTTCTGCAGAACCGGTTAAATTAGGAAAATCAGATCTCTTAAGGTATATTATCCTTCCTTTTGATCCTTGTGGTCTAAATATTACATATGCTTTTCCAGTATTAGCAGTTATATAACCATCGAAATAATCCTCAAAATCATCCGGCTTTACTAATAACGCATCAAATGGTTCAAATAAAATTAAGCTTATTGAATCTAGCGAATTGACGTTATCTTTTAAAGTATTTATAGCAACTTCTTTTCCAACATGATTGCTAAAAATGTTTTTAAAAACATTAAAAACTGAATTTCCATCAACTTTATCAGATTTAAATTCATCACCAATAAAAAGTTCAATTTTATTTGTTGTACCGTCTACAATAAGCTTTCCAATTACAACCGAGTTTTCTAAAACATCAAATTTAGTAGACTGAATATTGTTGTTGTTACAAGGTCCAGCCCCCTCAGCACTTTCTTTTGAAACCGAATAACTCGGATAATTTATTTTTAAATACTCAACAGCTTGATTATAATGCTCTTCCATATGAACCCTACAAGAAGGGGAAGTATATTTAGAACACCCGCTAATTAGCAATAATATAAAAACTAAGAAAATAAACAAAAACCTTTTTTTCATATAAATATCAAATTATTTATATATATAAAACTATTTATATTATTTACTTAGTCCAATTGTATGAATAAACAGAGTGTGTTCAAATTTTTTACATATATTTCCTATCTAATTATTTTTTTTATCTTAATTAACTGGAAGAGTCTAAATTATTGGAAGTGGATTGTTCTCGGCTTGGGATTAATCTATGAAATTTATGTAAATATCTATCTAAGGAAAAATTATGGCTATCGTTTCGGATTAACTAAAGAGCAAAGAAAACAAAATTTAAAAGCCATTGAAGATTCAGGTATACTTATTACGAATATTAAAGTAGGGTTGGTTTTGATATTATTCTTATTTGGACTCGGACTCTATCTTATTATCTCTGGAAATGATACTGGAAGTGGATCATTTTTGGTAATTTTTTCTGCAATTTTGATGGTGGTTTTCATTCCAATTATTTTAAAAAATAAAAGAAAAATAAGTTAACATTTTTCTAAAAACCTTATAATATTATTATTAAATTTATCATAAACTTTATTTACCTCGCTCCATTCAAAAGCCAAGTCAGGAT
>CAYITI010000099.1:0-2853 GCA_964366235.1 Candidatus Woesearchaeota archaeon | reverse complement strand
ATAAATATTTCCACCATTACTTCTATCAATAGCAGCTATTCTAACAGATTCTACTTCCCCCGTATAGTGTTGAATTGCTGTAGCAGAATCTCTTGTATATGTTCCAATTCCACATCTTTCAGGAGGATAACTGCTTATAAACCTAACATTAAATCCCATGCTTTCCCATAATTTGATTCATTTATAAGCTTTTCTTTTGTTACAACCGACAGTATATCAAAATTAAAAATGTTTAGGTTATTATTTATAATTAATTAAAGTAATGGAAATTAATATATTCTTCTATAATTTCAAGATATACTATCATTCTTTAGAATTTCTTTAACTTTCTCAAAAACATCAGGATATTTTTCATTATTTAGTATTTCATTATGGAAAATTATTTTTCCAGAACATTTTCCATTAAAATAATAATTTTTTATTTTATCCCCTTCTATAAAAGAATTTCTATTTAATACTACTCCATCTCCATCTTCACCATTCATGTCACAACCCTCTCCAATTAAATTATGTATGGGAATATCTGGTAAATTTCCTCTATTAAGTTTGTTTATAAACAAGCTATTTGAATCTAGATCCCCACATTCTAATTTTTCTCCGAAAATATTGCATAATTTTGATACTTCCCCTTCAACTCCTTTATTAGGGACTGCAATTAAAATAATTAGATTAACATCATCACTTCCAAATATTTGGATATATCTTCTGACAACTAGTCCCCCCATGCTATATGCAACAATATTAACTTTAGACCTATCTGTTTTTTCTTTAATATCTTTAACTAATTCATTTAATCTGAGGGCATATGTGTCAATTTTCTCATCTTTATTTTGGACAATAGTAAGAATTTTAGAACTTTTGTAATAATCAAAATAATAACTTATTCTAAAGCTTAAAGGTTTGTCAATTTTCGAATATATTTTATTTAAATTTTCTTCATCATATAAAGTAAGTGTCCCAGCATTTAGAACTCCATCAGATTCTAATTCTTTTTGAAAAATACTAAAATGTTCAAAACTATGTTCTGCAGAAGCGGTCCTACTAAAATCATGCCCATGAACAAAAACTATCGGGTAATTTTCTTTATCAGAACATTCATTTGATTCACAGCATTTTTTACACTCTCCAAATATACAGCACATTTCAGTAGGATTATCTAATATTTCTACAAATGTTTTATTTCCAGGAATTTTATCAATAATAGAAAACTTAAAATCATCAATTTTGTTTACACTCC
This sequence comes from Candidatus Woesearchaeota archaeon, assembly GCA_964366235.1. Lineage (GTDB taxonomy): Archaea > Nanobdellota > Nanobdellia > SCGC-AAA011-G17 > GW2011-AR20 > GW2011-AR20. The sequence goes on along the minus strand of CAYITI010000099.1, from coordinate 1,616 downwards.
AATTATTTGAGCTTTCATTTTTATCAGATATTTCTTCATTTAAAATATTGGATAATAATTTTAAGTTTATAATTAATTTATTTAATTGTGAATTATTAATTAAACTAGATTTATTAGAAGAGATATTAATCATACTGTTATATTCATTTATTAGTTCATTCAAATCATCAATTAAAGTTTCATTATTAATATATTTTGAATTTGATTTAAAGTAAATTAAACTATCTTTTATAAAACTCATATTACTAACAAATTCATTATTTTCTTTTATTTTTTCATTGAAATCATTATTTGTATAATTGTAAACATATAATAAATTATTAAAATTAATTTCAGTTGAATCTAAATTATCTCTTGTTATTTTGAAATTCTGATTATCCCACTCTTTTTTAATCCCAGTAATTATTTTTGAGTTATTTGAAGCCTCTTCCATTAATTTAATTAAATCAATAGATAAAGTGTTAACATAAATTATTTTATCTAACTTATTAAGAGAATTATTGTAAACAATTATGAAATTATTTACCTCGTTTATTTTTTCAATTCTATTATTTAATTTATTATAAGAATAACTTTTTGAATAATTTTCAACTAAATTTAATCTTTTATTTAATAAAACAAGTTGGCTTTTTGCTACTTTAGATTCTTCTGTTTGGCATATAGATGAGAGGATGTTATTGCATTCTAGGTCAAACCTAAATATTTCTTGTCCAGTACCTATACCTTCTGCTGCTATGGTATATTCTTTTGAAACTGGAATTCCAGTTTTTATTGAAAATTTATCCTCTTCTATGATTTTGTTATTTGAAATATCAATAAATTTGGAATTACATACACTCTTGCATAATGGATTTGAAGTAATACTGGAAGTGAACTTTATTTTTTGACTCTGTCCATTTTCTAAATCAATTTCCTTGTTATCTGTGTGCAAATTGACAATTATATCATTTCCCAACAAGAATTTAATATAAAGCACTATTTGAGCACCATAAATAATAATTATAATGAACATTATGAATATTAGAAAAATAAATATTTTTTTAAAAATCCCGCCCTTTTTTTCCATATATTAATCAGGAAAACTAAAATTAAAAAGCTATGTGTTAGTGAAAATTTTAGGATTATTTTTTCTTTTGGATTAAACTCCAGATTAAGTAAGTTACAACTAAACCTATAACAAAACCTAGTATAGAATATATCCCAAATTTATAAGGTGGTCCTGAAATGCCAATGTAATATTCCTTTGAAAAATAAATACCTAATATTAATCCTATTAAAATAGAAATTATTATTTTTAATCCTGTTAATCTAAAATTCATATATCTCTTAGCTGATTTACCTATTTAAATTATTTGATATGTCTAGAATTAATTTAAGATTATTTTTTATTTTTGTATCAATCAAAAATTATGAGACGAATACTGATAAACTTTTATTAAAAAGTTTAATGAATGAATCCAGATTGATCCATTGTGGCTTTTAGTAACTGCGAGCTGAACACCTCGCCGAAGCTTGGTGCGTACACTCCAGTTCTATCAACGTTGTCTTCTGCAACGGCCTATGTTGTCTCGTTTTGCGGATGGCTTCGTGCTTAGATGCTTTCAGCACTTATCCAT
>CAYITI010000098.1:1397-2868 GCA_964366235.1 Candidatus Woesearchaeota archaeon | reverse complement strand
GTTGTTACACTTGTAATATTGGGCCTTGCAATTTTAACTGCAGTTATTATTGGCTGGGGATTTTATACTAATTGGACCTTTATAACTGGGAAGACAGACGTTCTTCCTTCTGATTTAGCATTGAAAGCTGAAGCTTGTAAACTTTCAACATCTAATCTTCCTGCTTATTGTGGTTTTGGTGACCCTCTAAAAATATCAGGTATTTCAGGAGATGTTTATGTAAATTGTGAATATAGCGATCCTAATTTTATGGCTGAAATAAAAAAGAATATTGCTAATCCTCCTGATTGTGATGCTAATACAGAACAAAGTTTTTGTGTTCAATTAAGAGGCAATGCTGGATTTAAACGTGCAGTTATTAATTCCTTTGTTTGTAGTCCTTTGATGGATAGTGGTGGAAAAACTTGTCTTTATCAATGGGTACCTAAAGATCAATGTAGTACAGAAAAAGATTATACATTTGAAGTTACTGATAAGAAGGAATTTAATGATAATATTGTAGTTAATAGATGTTGTAATGAATAATCTTTAATCTTTAAATATCCTATTCTTCTTTAATTAAAATGTCTGATGATTATGCTCATGCTGGGAAAAGGAAAAGTAAGAAGGACTTGTGGAGAAAGAGAAAGAATAGAGGATATAAAAAAGGCGGGTCAAATAGAACTGCTAAATAATTCTTATAATTAATATTATTGTTTATTTGTAAATATGTAATAACTTTTTCTAATTTAATAAACTAATATGGTAAATTTGATAATAAATAAACTAGTGTTAAGCCAGGAAAAGAATGGCTTGTTAAAAGTTACAGATTTTCATTAGATTTTATTAAATGTGGAAAGAGATTATATGTTAACTCCTTAGTTCATTTAAACTTATAATTTAATAAGTTAATTTTGATATTATCTTAACTTTTTTAGATCTTACTCTTGGTTTTTATTTCGTCTTTGGAATTATGGGTTGCTATTGCCTCTGCAATGCTAAGTGCTATACTTAGAATTAAAGGCCCTATAATAAATCCTGTAAGTCCGAATACTTTAATTCCTCCTATTACTCCAATTAACATTATTATTGGATGAATCTCAGACCTTTTTTGCAATATTCTTATTCTTAATAACCAATCTATTCCAACTGTAAGTATTAGTCCTAAAATTAGGAATAATATTGCACTTAGATAATTTTCTTGCATTAGTTCTAATACCATTAAAGGTAGCCAGATAATCACCGGACCTAATAGTGGAATAACCGCAAATATTCCTATAATAATTCCTAATAATACTGCGAGTTTAACTCCTAATAAAGAAAATCCAATAATTGCTACTATTGCCTCTATAATACCGATTATTAAAGTTCCATATACAATTTCTGAGGTAACTTTTTCAATTCTTTTTAATATAATTAATTTATTTTTGAATGGAATAGCATTAATTATTCTTACCTTAAGATTATACCAATCTACAAGAATAAAATACAT
>CAYITI010000098.1:0-1297 GCA_964366235.1 Candidatus Woesearchaeota archaeon | reverse complement strand
CCTAATACAGAGATTAGTGCTGCTAAAGGTCTTGACATTTTTTTAGATAGCTTGTCAGTAATTGGCTTGATGAGGAATGCAAGAACTATTGCAGTTATTCCTTCGATAAAAAAATCTTTTATAATAAAATATGAGACAATAAATATTACAGCTAATATTCCATAAAAGAAATATCTTTTTAATCTCTCATTATCACTCTCTTCACCCATATAAAAACCATCCCAACTGGTTAGAATCCATCAACCCATCTTTTATATCCATATATATTGTTAGTAGAAAACCTTAATAAAGCTTTTTCCTTTTTCTTTTTATGATTGAATTTCTTGCTATCCTTGGTTTAGTATGGATTTTTGCTGCTGTAGTTCAGGATTTTAAATATAGAGAAATTGCTAATTGGACAAATTTTTCCTTGATAACATTTGCTTTATCATTTAGACTTTTTTATAGTATATTTTCTGGAGATTATAGCTTCTTTCTTCTAGGTTTATTTGGGTTAGGGGTATTTTTTGTTGTTGGACATTTATTATATTATGGTAGAGTATTTGCTGGAGGCGATGCTAAGTTATTTATTGCATTGGGTGCTGTAATTCCATTCGCATCTAATTATTATTTTAATTCACTATTATTTTTTATATTTTTAATTTCTTTATTAGCTGGAGGAGCTCTTTATAGCATTGCTTTTAGTTTCTTTTTAGTATATAAAAATAAAAAAGAGTTTAAGAAAGAGTTTACTAAAAACTTTAAATCTCAATTTATTATTTTTATTTCACTAGTTATTCTATTAGTTCTTTTTATAATTTATTCATTTATATTTGGAAATTACATTTATCTTGTTTTTCCTTTGTTTTTAGTTTTTACTTTCTTTTTATATATTTATGCAAAAGCAATTGAAAAATCCTGTATGCTAGTAAATGTAAATGTTCATCATCTTACTGTTGGAGATTGGTTAGCTAAATCTATTAAAGTTAAAGGAAAAGAAATTGAACCTCATTGGGAAGGTTTAAGCCAAGATCAAATTGATTTAATTAAAAAGTATTATAAGAAACCTGTAATGGTTAAACAAGGCATTCCCTTTTCTCCTGCATTTTTAATTGCTTTTTTAGTAATATTATATATTCAGTTTTTAGGGAATGCGGATTGGGGCCTTTGGCAGTTTAAATTCTTTTAATATAATTTTGCTTTTTTTTGTTTTTTGAACTCTTTGATTTTTCGAATCAACCTTTATAATATTTTTTTTCTTTATTTCTAAAATTTCTTTATGAGCTTTTAATTCTTCTTCTGTTGCTTTTTTTCTTGG
>CAYITI010000097.1:0-2873 GCA_964366235.1 Candidatus Woesearchaeota archaeon | reverse complement strand
TATTCTTGCCAAATTTGCTTCCCAAGTTGATCGGGCAAAACCTATATCCTTTCTATAGCCATAAATACTCACTGAATTAATGAATTTATGACTTAAGAATTCGTTCAATTTTTTGGTTTGAAATTCCGAGCTATTCCATAAACTTGTTAAATTTTCTCTACTAACTTTCAACATCTTTTCTCTATATAGGGGATTTTTCCATGCTTTACGTACCGAATCAACTATTAATTTTGTTTGTTTTTTTCTATAATTTGGATCATTCCAATATTCTTGTAGTCTTTTTCTATACAAATCAATCATTCTTTTACTATATTCAGGTTCCTGCCATTTCCTACGTATACCTTCCTTAGTTACTCTTAATAATTCCTCTTTTTTTTCAGGATTTTGCCACATCTTTTTAGCTATTTTAGATTGTCTTTCTCTGGCTCTCGGTTTTCCCTTAATTTCCCTCATTTGATTTACTTTAAAATTTCTAAAAACAGGATCTTTATAAATTTCTGAAATTGCTCTTCTAGTTGACTCTTTTATATCTAGCATTGGTAAATTGTAAATATCAAAAATTTTAGATAGTGTATGTATTGAAATATCCATTTGTTTTCTTAATTGATTTAAACTTTTGTTATTTTTTTGATGTTGCAAAAATAAATAATCAACAACAGAAAAATTAGAGCTATTCAACTCATTTTCTTCATACTGTTTTAATTTCTCAAAAATTATACGACTTACTCTTCCTTCTAAACTATCTAATTTTTTACCAAGATATTTACTCAATTCTTCTTCTGGAACCATCATACCAATTTTTAGAGAATTTAGCTTTATAAATATTTCCTTTCTTAAAAGTAGTAACATTTATAAATCCATTTTATCAAGTAAAGATATTTTTCCACGCAAAACATATGATAAGAAACAAATCATCCTTCTAATTTCAAGAAATTAGTGTAATTATGATTTTTTATCTTCATTAAATTTACTCAATGGATAAGCTTTTATATTTTTTTAACTCTTATAAATCATGAAAATATTTTACATATCTCTTTTAAATGGAGATAGAAAATTTTTTAGATTTTTGATGGAAGGTTTTAGTAAAGAAAGTAGGCAAGATCTCCTTGATATCTTAAAATTTTATAAATTTATGGGATGGAATAATTCCTTCAGTGTCTCAGTAAGGAGTCCTAATAAGAAACATATTTTAACTTCACATGTTGTTAATAATTTAATGATAGAAAAAGACAAAATCTCTTCTGAAGATGTTTTAGATCAATTCTTGATGAAAAATGGGGATATTAAAGGCACTTTAGGTTATGTGGTTGAAGATTTACTCAATTTTGATGCTGATATAAATGCAACCATAAAAACATATAATCCATCTCTTGATACCTCTTTAATCGCAGCTGCATATGGGATGGATCATGGTCGTTTTTATAAGGATGAGGATAAGTTAAGAGAGACGCCATTTGCTTCAGTACAAATTGATGATAGAAATCTTGGTAAACAAATATTTTTAAAATTATTTGAGAAATACCCGAGTAAATTAGATAAAGGTGATTTTAATGATAATTTTACTACTTTTAGCGGGAGTAGCAGATATCTAAAAAACCTCTTAAGTAATATAAAATCAACATATGAATTATCTGAACGGCTTAAAGCAAAATCATAATTTATTTAAAAATTTTTATTTCTTTTTTAAAATGTTCCAAACACTCTCTCCCATTCTCTGTTAGCTTATAACTTAGTTTGGTTCTTTCATCAATATATTCAAGAACTCTACCATAAACCATTTGTCCAATAACATCATCAATTGAATTATTGAAACCAAGATGAAATCGCTTTGCCCACTCAGGGTTATCATTAATGTTTTTAAGCAAAGTATTTTTGATGTTAGATGATGATGTTTCTAATCCATGAGTGTATAAATTATCAATTACTTCAATTAAATACCATCGACTCTCATGCATTTCCTGATACGCCTTTGGTCCAAATATGTCAGATAATGTTAAAGCTTTTGATGTCATATTATAATCTCCTTTCGAGTTTTCTTACAAATTTTCTACTATAAAGTTGCGTGATAAAATAAGCCCTAATATCCTCATATCCCTGCCAAAATATTCTACCGGGCTTAGCCCCAGTGACAATGGGTAATTTATGCGCAGAATATCTTGGAATCACATCAAATTGCATTCCAAGTTCTTTCATAGCAATCTCAATTATTTTTGAATCATGCGAATTATCAACATATAAAATATATTGGTTTTCTTTATTTATTTCTGAAACAAGAACTTTTTCTAGACCATTCATATCTATCTTAAATTAACAAAAAGATATATAAATTTATTGTTATATTATAATTAATATGGAACAAAAAACAGTTTCCTTATTGGATAGGCTAAAAGAAGAATTAACGTCTAATTTAGAAAAAGTAGGGTTAAGAAAAGAGAATAAACTTGAGTTAAGAAAGGACACCAAAAAAACAGGCCTTATACAATTTCATTTTAGCAGGTCATGGTATAATGGAAAATTACCATTTTACAAGTTAATGTTTAATATTGCAGAATCTTTTTATAAAAAAGAAGGATTTTCAGTTAATAGAGAGGAATTAAATGAAAGAGACGAGGAAGGTGATAAAACTGGAGATGTTATAAGATACTTAAGTGCAACTAATCCATCTGATCCAAATGAGATTTATGCTATTACAGTTGGATCTGGACATTATAAAGGATCCTTTGGGATTAAAATAGAAAAATTAGATTTTTGAAAAGTTAAACCAGTTTAATAGAATAAAATGGAACAAAACTCAAATGAAAAAGATTGGAAATTAGAAGATATATTTTTAACTGTAAATGAATTTCCAAGTGCTGGATTTTTAGATAGTTTTG
>CAYITI010000096.1:0-2896 GCA_964366235.1 Candidatus Woesearchaeota archaeon | reverse complement strand
AGGGGGGATATAAGGAGACAATTATCGACGATAAAACGGGGAAATTAGTTAAAGCGGATGTTGATGAACTAGTAAAGGCTGTTAATGAGATAAATAGAGATCCTGAGAAGTATAGAGGTGAGTGTGAAAAAAGAGCTAAAGAATTTGATTTAAATTTATTTATCCAAAAATTAAATAAAAAAATTTTAGATAAAATTCTTTAAAATATCTTAAAAAACATCCGAAAAAGGTTTATAAAAATAAGATATAATTTGGATTGCACGTTTTATATTAAAAGAAAACTCCCTTAAGGAACTAATATTTTTTAGCTCTCTAAATATAACTTTTGGTCTGTAATAAAACCTAAAAAATGCTCTCTTTTGTATTTTCTGCATTTGTTTTAGTGTCATTCCATCAGGAATATATATTGGAATATATTTCTTGTTTTTACTTATATCAATCCACTCATCCTTTGTTATTTTTCTTTCTTTTAAAGCTAGATCAAATATTGCCGTCCCTGGGATTATTGTTGTCAAAGTAAAATCTGCATAATCCGGATCAAGTTCAAAAGTAAATTTAATTGTGTTTCTTATGTCTTCTAATGTTTCGGTTGGATGCCCAATCATAACCGATGCTATTGATTGAATACCTGCTGCCCTTATCATTCTAAATCCATTAAGCAAGTTTTCATCAGAAAGAGCTTTCTTTAGAACCTTATTTCTAATCTTTTCATTACCAGTTTCAACGCCACAGAAAATAAGATAACAACCTGCTTCTTTCATCATCTTTAATAATTCTAGATTAAGCCAATCAACCCTTGTTGTACAGTCCCATTTAATTTTTATATCATTTTCTATAATTAATTTACATATTCTTTTTATCCATACCTCATCAAAAGTAAAAAAATCATCTTGAAACCTAATAATCTCATATCCCTGATTTGCTAGATTTTTAATTTCTTCTATAATATTTTCTGGACTTCGCTTTCTTATTGTTTTACTTGGTGAGGAACAGAAAATGCACTTATAAATGCAACCTCTCGAAGCTAATACCGCTGCCACTCTTTTATTTGTGTTTGCAATATAATAATCCTCTGCAGAAATAAGGTGCCTTGCAGGAAAAGGAAGAGAATCTAAATCCATTATTAATTCTTGGGAATTAAAGGTTATTCCCATAGAGGTTTTCATAATTAATCCGGGAATTTTTTCAATACTTTTTTTTTCTTTAACACAATGTACGAATTTTGGGAAGGATAATTCACACTCTCCCTTAAATCCATAGTCAGCATCTAAATAATCTACCGAATATGGATCAAAGTTTACATGCGGACCTCCAATAACAACTATAGCATTAGAATTTTCCTTCAGAGATTTAATTAATAGATGAACTTTATATAAAGAAAAAGAATTAACATGGATTCCGATTACAATGGGGCTCTCTTTTCTAATCTCTTCAACAAGGCTATAAGTTTTATACTTTAAAGATAGGATCCCTTCATCAATTATTTTAACAGAAAAACCCTTTTTTTCTAAACTTGCAGCAAGATAGGTTACGTGTAATGGCGGATCGAATTGAAAATTATTAAACCTTTCATTAATATCTATTTTGGCTGTAGCTATACTTTTCATTACATATTTTGGTATAATTAACATAACATCAACCATAAATATCAGACTTTAATTATAAGAATAAATTTATTAATTTTTGCAATTATTATTCATTCTAGATTATATTTATTAAGTTTGTCTTTTCAATAATTCTATGCCTTACTATGAAGATTTGGATTTATTTATAAAAGAAGAATATAATGTTAATCCTCCTTTTTCTGTATCTGTTAGATTATGCAAAGTTGCTAAAAGATATTGTCAGTCTAAAAAAAATATTTTAGATATGGGCACAGGAACTGGAATTGTCGGCATTTATCTTTCAAGAATAGGCAATGATGTAACTTCAACAGATATCAACTTAAATGCCTTAAAACTTGCAGAGCATAATAGTAAAAATAACAATACTAATTTAACAGTTTTATATTCAGATATTTATTCTAATATTTCAAGCAAATTTGATATTATAATTTTTTCAATTCCCTTTGTACCATATGAGCATAATTATTCTAGATTTTTCAGTTATATGTATAAAAAATGTTTACCTGAATTTATCAGAAGGAACATTAACAAGCTTATATTCAGATTGAAGCCACTTAAAATTTATGCATGGAATACAAGAAAGGAAATTGTTTTTAGATTTTTAAAAGAAAGTAAAAATTATTTAACAAATGATGGGATAATTATTGCAACAGTTTTGGAGACGGATTTACATTTATTTAGAAATGAAAAAATAGGGATTATGGAAGAGATCCGCTCAAAAGATTTTCCAGATGAATACATCCTTATTTATAAATATATTTCTGAGAATACATAAGATTATAATTTTAATATAGGGCAACTTTCTCATGATCTTGGCAAGTTTTTTAAAGACAAACAGATTTCCAATAATAATCTTCTTTTTGGTAAGCATTATATTTACCTCTCCTTTATTTTTAAACATACCAAAAATTGGTATTGTTAATTGGGATCTTCTACTGCTATATATTGATGTTGCAAGAACATCTATCGTTAACTATGGGCAATTTCCATTTTGGAATCCTTATTATTGCGGCGGTAATATCTTATTCGTTCATCCTGAATCACTGATTTTTTCTCTTTCTTTTTTATTCACACTTCTGTTCGGTAGCATTATTGGAATTAAAATATCTTTTTTTTTCCATCTTTTTATCGGGTTATTCGGAATGTATTTATTAGCTAGAGAATTCAAACTTCCGACTTTAGCTTCTTTCACTGTCGCTTTTATATATATGTTTAGTGCACAGTTCGCTATACGTATTGCAGCTGGGGCATTTGGAACTCCTTTGGGTATG
>CAYITI010000095.1:0-2914 GCA_964366235.1 Candidatus Woesearchaeota archaeon | reverse complement strand
TTAGCATTTTCACTTAAATCATTATCCCAACCATAACCTTTTTCTAAATCATAAATAGAACCATCATCTTTTAAATATCCAATAGGTACTTCAGAATCTCCAGGTTGAAAGTTGATTTTAAGATTTAAAGGAGTTACAGTTTTTCTACTTACCTCTCCAGTAATCTTAGTTATCCCTAAAAATAAGATCATTAACACAACTAAAACTAGAGTTATATTTATAATCCTTTCATTTGACTTTTTCATTAGAATAATAATAAAATTTATAATTTATAAACCTTATTTACCCAAAAAAATATAAGTTTAGCTAAATCCTTATTCTTAATGAAATATATTCCAAGCTTAATAACGAGGTACTTATTAGCCTTATTTTTAATGATATTTGGCTTAAATATAATTTATTTTATAATTTCACCATTAACTTTTAAATTGTCATATTATTCCTTGTTTTATTACTCTCCTATTTTGTCTTCAGAAAATTCATTTATAATAGAGAATAATAAGTTAAACTTCATTCCAGCATGTACTGCAGCATCAGCATATTTATTACTGGCCTTATTAGTCTTAACTACAGAATTAAAACTTAAGAAATCAATTAAGACTTTTTTACTAGGCTCACTACTAATATTAATAGCAAATATAATAAGAATAGATATTTTGATAATTACTTTAATTGAATATGGTTCAAAAGCTTTTGAAACAGTACATTTATTTTTCTGGAAAATATTATCAACAATTTACGTAGTCTTGTTATGGATTTTTTTAACAAAATATTTCAAAATAAAAGAAATTCCTATTTATACAGATTTTAAAAATATCTTAAATATCTATAAAAAGTCAAAGAAAGTATAGTATTTATAAACCTAATTTTCTAAATATAAACAATGTCCCTAATAAAAAATCCAATAGATCTTATTTTGAACTTTGATAAATACATAGGGATTATTATGCAAAATTATGGCTCTTTAGCTTATTTAATCTTATTTTTAATAATATTCAGTGAAACAGGCCTAGTTCTTACTCCATTTCTCCCAGGAGATTCATTATTATTTATAGTGGGAACCTTTGCATCTCAAGGAATATTAAATGTTTATGCTCTTTTTATTATAATCACAATAGCAGCTATTTTAGGAGATACAGTAAATTATTTTATAGGCAATTATTTCGGAGAAAAAGTATATTCAAAAAGTAAATTTTTCAAAAAAGAATATTTAGAAAAAACAAAAGAATTTTACAAAAAATATGGAAACAAAACAATTTTTTTGGCAAGATTTATTCCAATAATTAGAACCTTTGCTCCTTTTGTTGCTGGCGTAGGAAAAATGAATTATAAAAATTTTTTGAGTTATAATATAATAGGAGGAATAACTTGGGTTGCTATTTTTATTTTCAGCGGTTATTTCTTTGGAACAATTCCATTTGTTCAAGAAAATTTAACTTTAATCATACTTTTTATTATTATAATTTCTTTCATCCCTCCAATAGTTGAATATATTAAGCATAAGAAAAAGAATTCAAACATTAAGTAATTTCTCTTTCTTAATAAACAAGCTTTCTACAAAAAAATACATGGCATACAACTCAAAAGCAAATGGAAAATATCCTAAATAACCAAAAATTGGCATTTCAAATATTTTAAAAAAACTTAAAAAGGGAATATCATAATACCATTTAGTAACAGCCAAATAATTCCAAAATTCCCAAAAAAAGCCCATAATAATTCCCGCTAACAATAAACTTAAAGGAATAACTAATTTTTTATCCTTTAAATGTCCTATTACGCTAGGCTGCTTATGTAAATAATTTATAGGATCCAAAATAAAGAAAAAAGTTAGCCAAATTAAAGGATAAAAGTATTCGGGAAATATTAATGGTAATAAAAAAGTTATAATCCCTATTAAATTCATTAAATGTAAGAAATTTTTTGTTATTTTATGTTTTTTATGTAATTTTATTTTATCAAATAAATGTACACTTCTTATTAATTCATAAGTTTCAAAAAAAGCAGGTAAGACCGTAGAAAAATAAATTGTTTTCCATAAAGTATTTCCTAATGCGCTAATCCCTTTAATGCCGTTATAATTCCAATTTCCAACTTTTAAGTTAATTAGTTCAAATATCCACCAAAATACAATAGAAGCTAAAAACAAGCCTATAAATTGATACCTATAATTCATAATTAAAGATCTTTTTCTTAATTTATAAACTAAAGAATCAATAACTAAGATATATCCTATCCACACTAAAATAAAATATTTAGATGCAAATGGTTCTATTTTCAAAAAGAAGTTAATTTCTACTAAAACTATTAATATTATTCCTAAAAATCCATACAATCTAAACATTTAAGCACCTCTTTAATTTATTTAAGAATTTTATTATTTAAATTTCTTTTCAAAGTGAATTATAACCTACTTTTTATTTTTAATAAATTTCTCAATATCACTTAATTTATTGGTTATATTAGTTAGTTTACCACCCATAACATCTAATCTGCTCTTTACTTCCTTAAAATCGCTTTTCACTTTCATAAAACCAACAGCAGTATTTTTATCTATCTCAAAATACTTTCTATAAAGAAAAATAATAGAAGACATTATGAATAAGCCAACAGCCACAAGCACACTTTCTATAGTAGGTGAATCTCTCAATAGCCACAAAAGAATAATAAACGCTGCTAAAATCAAAATCCAAAAAGCTACATCATCAATTTTTAACTTCATTTCAAACTCATCTCAATAATGCATAAATAGCTATTAAAACAAAAATAATCACAACAATCCAAACTATAATATCAATTTTTTCCATCCTCTTTATTTCATTTTTGATATTTATATTCTTTTTTAATCTTCCTTAGTCTGTAGCACCATCAAATCTTCCGTAGTTAATTTTTCCCCTCTTTTCATTTTTTCTTC
>CAYITI010000094.1:0-2951 GCA_964366235.1 Candidatus Woesearchaeota archaeon | reverse complement strand
CTTTACTTATGTTTTTGACAGGTTTTCTAAATTATTAGCCCCCTTTGCACCTTATATTTCTGATTATATTTACCAAAACATTAAAAATAAAAGCGTTCATTTAACCGAATGGCCTTTAGCAGATAGACATATGATAAAAAAAGATATTGAAGATAATATGCGGCATGCTAAAAATGTTATACAAAAAATATTAAGCGAAAGAAGCAATAAGAAGATTGGAGTAAGATGGCCTTTAATGGAAGTTTCTATTTTAACAAAAAATGATGCAATTTTTAATGCAGTTAAAAATTTAGAAGAATTAATCAAGAATCAGGTTAACTGCAGAAAATTAATTCTTAAAAAACAAAATATGGAAGAAGAGTTTACAATTAGTTTAAATACAAAATGGAATACTGAACTTGAAAAAGAAGGATTTACAAGAGAAGTTTTAAGAAGAATTCAAGATTTAAGGAAAAAAGCTAAATTAAATAAACAAGATAAAATTGAATTATATTTGGAAAGCAAAATTGATTTAGATTTAGAAATGATTAAAAAAGTAAGCAATGCAAAATTAGTAAAAAAATTAGCTAAATTTAATTATTCTGATAAATTTAAAGTTAGAGACAACGAATTTGAGATTAAGATAAATAAAATATAAAACTGAAAAGTATACAAATAAGTTTAAACTTACTAATATTATTAATAAAATAAATGAGAAAATGGAAATTATAACAACATCATCAAGAGGTCAAGTAGTAATCCCTGAAGAAATTAGAAGAAGGCATAACATAAAAAAAGGAACTAAACTTATTTTAATTGAGAAAGGTGATTTAATTATACTAGAAAAGGCAGATAGAATTAAACAGATAATAGATAAAAAAATTGATTTTGAAGAAAAAGGATGGGACTTTTTAGCAAAAGAAAGTCTAAAAGAAGTTTGGGATAATGAGAAAGATGATAAAGTTTGGAGGAAATATCTTTAAAAATGAATCAAAAATCAATCGTTCTTGTCCCATTTCAATATTCTGATCAATCAGGCGAAAAAATAAGACCAGCTTTAATTTTATCAAATACAAGATTTAATAAAAATGAAGATGTAGTTCTATGTGCAATAACATCTAACATCAAAGATAGATCCTACTCTATTTTAATTGATACGAATAATACTTCCAATAAAAATTTAAAGGATAAGAGTCAAATAAGAGTTGATACAATTACTAAAATTAAAAAAGAATTAATAATTAAAGAAATTGATATATTAAATGACGTTGCATTTAAAAAAGTTTCAGAAATTTTGAATTCTATTTTTTATTAGATGTTGAAAAATTTAAATAAATGAGTATCATCATCTTTTTTATATTTATAGGAAAATTAAAAGATATTTAATTAACTCTGTTTTATAATAAATTAATCAATCATGCTTAATCTTCTTATTTTTACTTTTTTAAAGTAACTACTCTTTATTTATAAACAACCTTTATATATCTTTGCCTCCCTTTATAAATAAAATTATTAATAATGGGGGTGCTTTTTAATGAGTAAAAATAAAACTAAGATAAAAATACAAAATATTGTTGTTTCTACAAGCTTAGAACATGATATACCTTTAATAAAACTTGCTGAGGTTCTGCCAAACACAGAATATAACCCAGAACAATTTCCAGGATTGGTAATGAGGATAAAAACGCCAAAAACTTCAGCATTAATTTTTAGTTCTGGCAAAGTTGTCTGCACAGGCGCTAAATCTATAACAAAAGTAAGAGAATCAATTGTAAAAATAATCGAAAATCTAAAAAAAATAAGAATAAAGATTAAAATTAAACCTAAAATAAATATTCAAAATATGGTTGCTTCCGGTACAATTAATATGGATTTAAATCTAAATTCATTGGCAATGAAATTGGAGAATACAGAATATGAGCCAGAACAATTTCCAGGATTAGTTTATAAACTGCCTGGAACAAGAGCAACATTTTTGCTTTTCAGCAATGGAAAAATAGTATGCACAGGAACGAGATCTGAAACGAAATTAAGAGAAGCTGTAGCTAAACTAGTTATAAATTTAAAGAAATTAAAATAAAATGCACTTAGATGCAAACGAACAAATTGAAAGATTCAAGGAATTCTTTAGTTCTAGTTATGAGGATTCTTTGCATCATCTCTCTTCTCGCGGGATAAATGTAATTAAGGTAGATTTTTCTGAATTAGTAAAATTTGACCCAGAAATAGCAGATCATTTATTGGAAGAGCCAGAAGAAACAATAAGAGCAGCAGAGTTGTCAATCGACACTTTTGATTTGCCAATAAAAGATTTCAGAGTTCGTATTTACAATCTTTCAAGGGACCAATTTATTTTTATAAGAGACATTAGAAGTAGTCATCTAAATAAATTTATGACAATTGAAGGGATAGTAAGACAAAGTTCTGATGTTAGGCCGCATGTAACATCTGCTAAATTTGAATGTCCTTCTTGCGGAAATTTAATAACAATCTTGCAGCTTGATTCAAAATTTAAAGAACCAAGCAGATGCACTTGCGGAAGGCGTGGGCATTTTAGAATGATTAGCAAAGATTTAGTTGATGCTCAAAGATTGGTTTTAGAAGAAATTCCGGAATCATTAGAAGGAGGGGAACAGCCTAAAAGATTGAATGTTTTTTTAAAAGAAGATTTGGTTGAGCCAAAAATGGAGAAAAAGACAACCCCTGGAAGCAAAGTCCTTGTTAATGGGGTAATAAAAGAAGTTCCAATTTTTCTGAGAACAGGAGCACAATCAATTAGGTATGATTTAATGATGGAATCTAATTACATTGATCCGATAGAAAAATCATTTGGAGAAATCGAGCTTGATGAATTAGATGAAAAAGAAATAAAAAATTTATCGGAAGACCCAAAAATTTTTGAGAAATTAACAAAATCTATAGCTCCAAGCATTTATGGCCATGAAAAAGTAAAAGAAGCCTTGGTATTGCAG
>CAYITI010000093.1:0-2963 GCA_964366235.1 Candidatus Woesearchaeota archaeon | reverse complement strand
TTTTTGACATAAAGAAATTGTAATTTGTATGTATTTAAAATTATTGAATGCATCAACAGGGATTCGAACCCCGAGCAAAGATTTATATACTTAAATCTCCTTATATAAAGAAATGAAGAGATTAAACAGGAAAGAAAAGAAGACTATATCTTCTTTAATTAAAAAAGGAAAAAGTCTTAATTATATAAGCAAATTAGTAAATAAAAATAAATCCACACTTTATTATCATTACAAAAATTTATTCGGTAAAAAACTTAAAGATTTAGAGATAGATAGTAAAGATGATTTGTTTATCGGCGAATTAATTGGTTTATTCGTTGGAGATGGGTATTGTTTCTTTGATAAAAAGAAATATGTATACTCAATTCGTTTATATTTTAATAATACAGAAAAAGATTATGTAAATTCTATTATAAACTTATTTTATGAAAAACTTAATAAAAAACCTCACCTTAATAGGGTTAAAAATGTCTTAGTTTTAAGGTATTACTCAAAAGAATTATTTAATTTTATCTTGGGATATGTTGGTTGGGGGATATCTATAAATCGTGCAGGCCATAATAAAAAATCAAGAACCGTATTCTTAAAAGATTTACCTTATTCTAAAGAATTTAAAATAGGTTTTTTAAGAGGGTTTGTTGATACCGATGGTCATATTTCCAATAAAAAAATAAATTTCGCTTCTGCATCTAAAAAAATAATGGAGCAAACAAATTCTTTTTTAACTGACTTAGGATTTAATGATTTCAATTATTTTTTTTATAAAGAGAAAAGGCCAAATATGGTTGGAATGCATCATATTAATTTAAACAAATCTGAAAGGGATAAATTTTTTCGTATTATACAACCAAGAAACCTAGTAAAATTAAAAACTGCATCAGTCGGGGATCGAACCCGAGTCTCCGCCTAACTTCTTTGCTTATCTAATTTAAGCATATTGGAAGGGCAGAATTCTACCGCTAAACTACTGATGCTTAATTAAAACAAGAATTAAAATTGTTTATAAACTTTACTTTGGCAATTTAAAATTATTAAAATAATCAATTAATGGCTTAACCTTAACATAGTTATAGCCAATTAATCTAACCACCTCATAAGCACTTAGTTTGTTTCCATACTTCCATAAGTCCTTTAATATTAATAATGTATTCTTGTTTTTAAACCAGTATCTACCAAATTTTTTAATTAAATAAGATTCTAATTGAATTTCTGCCAACCATGCTAGGTTATATTCTGCACTGTAAAACCCATAATCAAAATCTGTTAAATATGATTCTTTTTGATGCTCAATCAAACTAGCTTTTCTTAATATATCATAATAACACTCTGAAAAATCTTTATATTCTTTTTTGATTTCATTATAATTATTATCTAATTTTCTTAGATTATTTGTAAAAAATTTTAATTCATAAATAAACTTCCCGATATAACGTCTCATTAAAAAAAATTTATAAATATACCCAAATTCAATTATTTGCTTTTTTCCAATGTTATCTATTTTAGTATAAGCATTTAAAAATTCTGGATTTGAGATTAAAAATTCAAATAGTGCGGCATAAATCTCTGTTGTTGTATAACCTCTATGAAATTCACTAAATTCAAAGTCTAAATCTTTTGAAACATTTGCATAATGTTCTGCATGTCCAAGTTCATGCAATAATCCTCTATAATCATAAAATCCTCCAACAGGCTTTACAGAAACTCTTATTTTAGAAGGTAATTTTAATATATGTGTCCATGCTCTTAAAGTCTTATTTTTTCTTTTAGTAAGTATTTATTATCAACAGACGACTTCGATACATATGCAAAATCTACCCCTTTATCATATATTTTTAATCCATGTTTTTTTAAAAACTTACTCATTCTTACTTTATAGGATTTATCTGTAGCTTTAAGAAAGAATTTCAAGCTTTTTTCTAATTTAAAATAATCTATTTGCTTGAATTTTAAGTAATATTCTAAATAATTATATCCTAAATCTTTAAATTCATTTATTAATTTATTGAAGATCTTTAATTTTAATTTATTTATATTATTTAATATTAATTTCGTGGAATTTAAAATTTCAAATCTCTTATCTTTATTTGGCTCTTCAAGTATTAATAGATTAGCTTCTGAATAATTATAACTTTTGTTATTGTATCTAAATTTGGCTTTGTTAACATATTTTGTTATTTTATCCTCCAAATCTGCTACTTTTTTATTGACATAATTTTCTATCAAAAAAAATAATAAATTATGCAATTTTTCCCTTTCTTCCTTATCAACTTTGTTTAAAATATCTTTTAGTTCAAGAATATTATTTTTGGTAAATAAATGTTTATACTTTTTAAACAATAAGTTAAAATTTGATGATTTTTTAATGCCCGCCTTTACTTCAGCATCTTCTTTTTCTTGTAAATATCTGAATTTTCTTAAATCTTTTTTAAAAGAAATTAAGTTCATCTTCCAAATCTTCTCTCACGTTTACTGTAATCAGCAAAGCATTTAACAAAGTCATTTTTGCTGAATTCAGGCCATAAAACTTTTGGTAAAAACATAATCTCTGAATAAGCACTTTGATATAAAAGGAAACCGCTAAGCCTCGATTCGCTTGTTCTTATAATAAGATCTGGTTCGCTTCTAGAATATAAATAATTTTTGAATGTTTCTTCATTTATTTCATTAATATTAACTTTATTGCTTTTAATATCTTTAGCAAGTTTTTTGATAGCATCTATAACCTCTGCTCTCCCGCCGTAAGCCATTGCAAAATTAACAATGTATTTATTGTTTTTTGTTTTTTTCATTAATTCATGCATTATATTTTGAATATCTTTAGGAAACATCCAGATTCTGCCGATAAAATTCATTCTTATTTCCTTAATTCTAGGATCATCTTTAAATCTAGTAAATTCTTTTCTGAATAAATCCATTAAATAATTAAATTCTCTTTTTGGCCTGTTAAAATTTTCTAAAGAAAG
>CAYITI010000092.1:0-2969 GCA_964366235.1 Candidatus Woesearchaeota archaeon | reverse complement strand
GCTGTTAATAAAAAATATTTTTCTTTTTCTATATTTAATTTTTTTAACATATTGATTTTTTTATTAGCTAATTCTATGTTTTGATAAATAGAATCAACAACTGTATTTCCAACAACGTATATCCTAGATTCATCAACACTTTCTTCAAGTAAATTTTGTTTGGATTTTTCAGTTGGTGTAAAATGATAATCAGCTAAATGTCCAACAACAATTCTATTAGTTTCTTCTAACATTCTTGTATCATGACTTCTTAATCCAGCTTCTACATGTGAAATTACTAAATTGGTTTTTGCAGCTGCTAATGCTCCACCTAAAGCAGAAGTTGTATCAGCCAAAATTATCATGTTATCTGGTTTTTCTTTTTTTAATATAGGAATAGCTCTTTTACTTATGAAACCAACGTGTTTTCTGAAAGACTCAAAACCACAATCTAAATTATACTTTGGTTGAGGTAATTCAAGTTCCTCAAAAAATAACTTATCTAATTCGTAAGAATAATGCTGATTAGTATGAATAACAAAATAATCTGCATTTCTTTTTTCTAATTCTCTTATTATCGGACATAATTTGATTATTTCCGGTCTACATCCTAATATTAGTCCTATTTTCATGATAAAAATCTCATCAAAAACTTATTTAAATCTTCTTATTACATTTTGGTTATGAATCCTTTATATAATATCTTAAGAATTCCGTATAATTTAGTTAAAAGAATTAATAAAAATTTTAGTTTAATTATTAATAAATTATTTTTTAAAATTGATAAAAACTATTTAAGAAAAAAATTTCTTGAATTAGGATTAAAAAAAGGAATGAATGTTTATGTTCATTCTTCTTTGAGTTCTTTTGGTTATATAGAAGATGGTGCTAATTCTGTAATAACTGTTTTACAAGATATAATTCAAGATGGAACAATAATGATGCCTACTTTTACATCCCTGAAAAAAGAATTTTCTTTAAATGATCCTTGCTGGACTGGAAAAATAGCCGAAACTTTTCGTAAACAAAAAAATGTAAAGAGAAGTGTCAATGTTACTCATTCTGTCGCCGTTAAGGGTAAACTAGCTAATTATTTAACTAAAGATCATGAAAAAAGTAAAGCGCCATTTGATAATTTGTCTCCTTATTCAAAATTTGCTAAGTTAGATAGTTACATCTTGATGCTTGGAGATGAAAATAACAGCGTTGCTCATTATGTTCAGAATAAAATTAATTTTCCTAACTTATTTTTATTAGGGTATTATACCTATAAATTTAAGAATAAAATCATTAAAACCAAATTGCATCATCCTAAAGGTTCAATAACTTATATATTCAACGGAAAACCTTATATAAATGGTCCAAAATTTTTACCAGGATTTTATAAAGTTAACAAATTTCATGAAAAAGGGATCATGAAAACTGTAAAAATTGGAAAAGCGACTTGTCATTTAATTAACACTAAAAAATTTGTTGCAATTTTAACAAGATATTTAAAAGAGAGTATGAAAAAATATAAAAATGAATATAATTTAGTATTAAAAAATGATTTATAAATTAATTAACTTCTTAGAAAATCATATTTTGATAATGATTTAATCTTTAAAAATATAATTTAAAAAGTTTAATAAACATTATGGTACCTTTTAAAATTCATTGATAACATGAAAGAAATTAAGTTGTTTATTACTAGAAGGCTTCCATCTATAGCCAAAGACATGCTTAGTAGGCACTTTGAGGTTCATCAAAATGATAAAAATGAACCCTTTCCAGCAGATAAATTAAATAAACTAGTTTCAGAATATGACGGTATATTATCAACGGTTTCTGAAAAATTCACAAAGGATGTTTTAAAAAATAAAAATAAACTAAAAGTAATATCTAATTATGCGGTTGGTTTGAATAATATAGATGTTGAATTTGCAAAATCTATTGGTGTTTCGGTATATAACACACCAGATGTAGTTACAAATAGTACTGCAGATATGACCTTTGCATTATTATTATCTTTAATTAGAAAGATTCAAGATGCTCATGAATTTGTCAAACAGAATAAATGGAAATCTTGGGACCCGGAATTATTTTTGGGGGAAGAATTAAATGGAAAAACTATTGGAATTATTGGTTTTGGTAGAATAGGCAAAGCAGTGGCCAAACGTGCAGTTGGATTTGGACTTAATGTTGTTTTTTATAATTCAAGTATAGTTAACGATACGATTCCAGGAGCAATACAAACAAGTTTAGATGAATTATTAACCAACTCAGATTATATTTCAATTCATGTTACTTTAAATAAAGAAACAAAAAATATGGTTAATCTAAATTTAATTTCAAAAATGATAAAAAAACCAATATTATTAAATTTAGCGCGTGGAGAAATTGTAAATACAGAAGATCTCGCATATGCATTAAAAAATAATTTACTTAGGGGTGCTGCGTTAGATGTTACTCATCCAGAACCCATCTCTCATGATCATGATTTGTTAAAAATTAAAAACTGCATAATTACCCCCCATATTGGTACAGCGACAAAAGAATGTAGGGAAAATATGGCGAAATTAGCAGCTGAAAATTTACTTAAACATTTTGGTGTTAAATATTAACATGAACAAGGATAGTTTACTTCCACATCAAAGGATAAGTAAAGAAGTTAAGATAGAATATAGCAATATCTATGAATTATTTAGAACTAGATTACTTCAAAACCCAAATAAAGAATTTATTTTCTTCCCAGTAAATGAGGTATTTACTTATAAAGAATTTCATGAAAAATTTTTAAAAGTAGCCGAATATCTAAAAAATAAAAATTTAAAAAGAGGTGATAGGATTAGCGTAATAATCCCTAATTCGCCAGAATTTATTTTAATATATTTTGCCTCCTTAACCTCTGGAATTACAATCATCCCTATAAATCAAAATTTGGCTCCTCGAGAGATACTTTATATTATAAATAATAGTAAATCGAAAGCTGTATTTTATGATTATACGAT
>CAYITI010000091.1:0-2974 GCA_964366235.1 Candidatus Woesearchaeota archaeon | reverse complement strand
TCACCGATGATATAAGGGTTAAATTTTACAATTTCACGAATTGAACCAGGCAGTGTTTCTATTGGCAAAATTGTATTAGAGAAAAATAATGACAATGAAGCTACTGAAATAGCAGCAATGTTCGCAGTCTCTCCGCTTTTAAACATATAACCTATCAACATTCCCACCAGGATAAATACACTTGCAAGAAGTATTAAAATAATAAATGCATTTACTAATGCAACATCGCTGACTAGCGTATTTGTTATGCCAAACATTACAACAAAAATTATTATTAATTGTATCAAAACTATTAAAACACTTGAAATATAATTTCCTAATATAAATATTATGTCTGGCGTTGGAGTAATAAAGTTTCTGAAATATGCTTTGGATGATTTTTCCTCTACCACAGTTGTAGATGCTAATAATAATCCGGCAAATAATAAAACTAGAACAACTAAAGTCGGGAATGTATAATTTAAGTTAGTTGATTCTGCTGATACTGGCTTAATTTCAGTTGTAACAGGGCTAACAATCCTTGCAACATCTCTAATCTCAATTGAGTTAATGTCTTCATTTATCGCTTTGATGGTATTTTCAACCTCTTTGCTGGTCTGGATATTGCCGTTTAA
The DNA here is from genome assembly GCA_964366235.1 of Candidatus Woesearchaeota archaeon. Taxonomy (GTDB): domain Archaea; phylum Nanobdellota; class Nanobdellia; order SCGC-AAA011-G17; family GW2011-AR20; genus GW2011-AR20. Next base: position 2,360 of record CAYITI010000091.1, on the reverse strand, counting down.
TTTATTTTTTATTTCTTCTAATGAATCTTTGCTTGAATCTCGGAATTGGTTTACAGAATCTATTTTATTAGATAAATCAGAATAGCTGGTTTTTATTAGATTAATTGAATCTGTTAAACTAGAGTATTTAGCACTGGAATTATCTAGAGCCTTTAATTTATCAACTTCTTTTTCAACCTCTGTAAAATTTGCTCCTGCAATTGTCAAGTCAAGGTCATTTAAATCATTTGCAACTTCATTAACAGAAGTTTTTGAATCTGATAAGCTGGCAGATAAAGAAACAACTGAACTAGTTTTTTCAGTTAATTTTGAATTTGCATTATTTAAGCTATTTAATAATCTGTTTGTTAAAGCTGTGCTTAACTCAGTTGATTTTGTTGCTATCTTGCTAGAAATCCTATCTAATATTATATAAACAAAGTTGATTCTTGATTTATCAACATGAAAAATAATTTTATCGCTGGTTTTTAGGTTTAAATTTGGCGGGAAAATTGTACATACATGCATATCCCCTGATTTAATCATGCTTATGCATTTCTCTTCATTCTCGATCTTAATAACTTTAAACTGATCATCTTGTAATTTTTCTATGATAGAATTAGATAATTCGCTATAAGCTGAAGAATAAACTCCGATTTTAATGTCAAATAATGAGCTTGTGTTAAATGCTAATCCAATTAATAACATCAATGCTAATGGCCCTAAAAGCACTATTAATGCAGAACTTTTAGATCGGATTAACAGTTTGAAGTTCTTTTTTATTATCTCTATCAGTCTTGATATCATCTTTTTTAATTCCTTTTACCTCGCTAATCTGTTTAATTTGCGGTTTTGGATTAACTTCCGCTTTTGTTAATTCCTCAAATATTTCTTCTAAACTCGGTTTGCCTAAGCTAATCCCAATAACTTTTAGTTTTTCTTTCCTGGCTAAAGACAAGATACTCTTTAATGCTTTCTCGCCTTTCTGTGTTGTATAAATAAAAATTTTATTTCCTCTTACCGAGTATTTTTTAATATCATCCCTTCCTTTCAATTTTTTAATAACTTTGCTATAATCTCTATCCTCTGTCTCTAATGTTACCTCGCTGTATTTAGCATATTTATCTTTTAATTCATTAATGTTTCCAGAATCAATGATTTTTTTCTTATCAAGAACAGCAACTTCATTGCATAAGTATTCAACTTCATCCAATAAATGTGAAGTTACAATTATTGTAATATCTTTTTCGCGATTAATTTTTTGCAGCAAATCAAGAATCTCATTCCTTAATGCAGGGTCTAGGTCTTCTGTTGGCTCGTCTAATATCAAAACTTTAGGATCGTGTATCAAAGCGCATGCAATATCTAATCTTTTTTGCATGCCAGAACTCAATTTCCATCCGAGCAGGTCACGGGCATCTTCCAATTCAACTAACTTTAATAATTCTGGAATTTTTTCTTTTAGATTTAATCTGCTTAAGTTATACATTTTTCCAAAATATTCCAGGTTTTCTTGAACAGTTAATTTAGGATAGAAGCTTCCTTCTTGAGCAGCAAATCCAAATTGTTGCTGTACATTTTGTAAATCGCGATGAATATCTCGGGATTGAAATAAAACCTGCCCTTTATCTGGCTTTAAAAAGCCGATTAATAAGCTGAGTAAAGTTGTTTTACCAGAACCAGATTTTCCTATAACTCCAAAAATTTCTTTATAAGGTATGTTTAAGTTTAAATTATCAATAATTACTTTTTTTCCAAATGATTTTGTAATGTTTTCAAACTGTATAAATGGTTGTGCGTCCATTAATAAAATTATTCTTTAGATTGTATTTAAATTTAATCTAGTTACTTTAAAATGGTAATTAAAAATAAAAGTTAGTTTTTTAAATTAAAGAGTTATTAAAACTTTAATGAAACATACATGGCAAGTAACATTAATATTAGCTTTATTATTTCTTTTATCACATTTTGTTGGATTAATAATAGTAGACAATTATCTGCCAAAAACTCTTCCTACGGGAGAGGTTATAGAAAAAGAGTTGCCTTTAAGCATAGAACGCCCAGAAATTGAAGAAAAAACATCCTTCATCCCAATATTTTTTATTATTTTAATATCAACGATTTTAGCATTGATATTAATCAAATTTCAATTATTGAATTTATGGAAATTTTGGTTTTTTATTTCTATATTTTTAACTTTAACAATTGCTTTTTCAGCGTTTATTCCACAAATTTATTCAATTGTAATCTCAGTTATTCTAGCCTTATTAAAATTATTCAAAAGTAATATTATATCTAATAATTTAGTTGAAATATTTATTTATGGCGGTTTAGCTGCCATATTTGTGCCATTATTTAATTTGCTTTCAATTTCAATTTTA
>CAYITI010000090.1:0-3021 GCA_964366235.1 Candidatus Woesearchaeota archaeon | reverse complement strand
GTATGACCTCGTAAGGGGGAATGCCGGGTTTCCTATTTACTCATTAATTCTTAGGAGTTGTTTTATATGAAAAAAGCAATGGTTTTTGTTGATGCTAATAATTGGTATCATAATGTTAAGAAGTATTTCGAACCTGGTAAAGTAGACATTATGAAAGTATCTAAATTTTTGTGCGAAGTCAAAGGTTATGATTTAATTGAGGTTAGATGGTATGCCTCTGTGCCAAGTATTGCTGACGGCGAAGATATGTACTATAAGCATATGTCATTTTTACAAGATTTAGAGAAAAAAGGAGTAAAAATAATAACAAGGAAGCTTCAAAGGTTATCGAATGAAGAGATCTTAAAAAAGAAGAGAAACACAATAGATAATTTGGATTTATGCAATAATTGCAAACCTCTTGTTGAATCTGTATTTTTAGATTTAGGGGATTTAAAGAAAAAAGAAAAAGGAGTTGATATTTGGGTTGCTATAGATATGATTAAATTTTCAATAATCGATAATAAATGCGATACCTGCATTCTTATTTCTGGCGATACTGATTTCGTTCCTGCTTTAGAATTAATTAAAGATCATAAAAAAGAAGTGCTAACTGCAATGGTTCCTTGGGGTTATTCTTCTGAATTAAGACAAAAATTTCCTTATTTTATACTAAAAAAAGAAACTTTAATAAAATGTTTTAGAGATTATAAAGAGATTAAAAGAAAATGAATGAAGAATATAGAAAACCTGAAGATAAAGCACGCCATGATAAAATAAATCCTAAACTAAAGAAAGCTGGTTGGAGTATACAAAATTATAAAAGTGCAAATGTTCATCATTCTAAAGGTGTTGCGGTTGAATATTTTCAGATAGGTAAAGAGCAAGCACATTATATTGAAATATTACAAGAGTTAGGAAAAGAAGAGGGGATAATTGGGGTCATATTTAGAAAAGCTCAAAATAAAATTCAAGATCCAGCAAAATTAAGAAAATTAATTGTTGAACTAATAAATAAGGAAAGTTGGTTAAGTTTAGAAACTGACATAAAAGGAGATGCCTATGAAGGATTACTTGAAAAAAATGCTGCAGACGTTATGGGGGTATCAGGACAATATTTTACCCCAAGACCATTAATTGATGCCATTGTAGAAGTTATGAAACCGCAACCTGGAATTAAAATTCATGATCCGGCTGTTGGAACCGGCGGATTTTTACTTTCAACTTATAATTATATTATAAATAATCATAAGTTAAATAGAGATCAAAAAGATGAATTAAAACATAGAACCTTTACTGGAAATGAAATTGTAGTCATGGTTGCAAGGTTATGTGTTATGAACCTTTATCTTCATGGCGTAGATGGTGAGCAAAACCCTATAAATCCTAATGATTCTTTGAAGAAAAATCCTGGATCAATTTATGATATGGTCTTAACTAATCCTCCATTTGGAAAACAATCTTCTGAGACAATTATAACAGATGATGGGGGAACAGCAAAACAGAATCTTACTATATTAAGAGATGATTTTTGGGCAAAGACAAGTAACAAACAACTTAATTTTTTACAACATGTAAGAAGTATATTAAAAATAAATGGTAAAGCTGCCATTGTAGTTCCGGATAATGTTTTATTTGAAGGAGGAGCTGGTGAAACAATAAGGAAAAAATTGATGGAAACTTGTGATTTGCACACAATTATAAGATTACCAACCGGAATATTTTATGCACAAGGCGTAAAGGCTAATGTTTTATTTTTTGATAAAAAACCAGCTCAAAAAGAGGTAGCAACGTCTAAGGTTTGGATTTATGATTTAAGGACAAATAAACATTTTGCATTAAAAGAAAATACTTTAAAATTTGAAGATTTAAAAGATTTTATTAAATGTTATAATACAGAAAATAGACATTTAAGAAAAGAAAATGAAAGATTCAAGTGTTTTACTTATGAAGAAATACTAAAAAGAGATAAAACAAATCTTGATATTTTTTGGTTAAGAGATGAAAGTTTAGAAGATTTAGATAAGTTACCAGACCCAGATATTATTGCAAATGAGCTTGTCGAGGATTTTGAGGATGCACTTGAACAATTAAAAGAAATAAGTGAGGATTTAAATAAATAAAAGAAGAAGATGTTAAACAATAAAAGTATCGGATTAATGATCTTAGGAGCATTAATAGGTTATTCAGTTAACGGTTTAACTGGAGCATTTATAGGAGCATTAGCTGGTTTAGCAGCTAGTTTTTTAAGATGAAATTTTTGTATTTATCTGTATTTATTGTAATTGTTGTTTTTATTATATTTGCTTTTTTTAATAAAAAAGATAAAAATTTACAGAATAGAATTAAGAATTCAATTATAGATTCTATAACATTTGGTTCTGGTTTAGTTTTATTTCTTTATCTTTTTGGCAAAATTTTTTCTATAAACTATTTATCTCAAATAGATGAGTCAGCATTGCTTCTAGCAATATTTTTAGCAAGTATTTTTCTAATGTCATTTGCAGCAGACAAATACTATAAAGAGATCAGTAAATTCATTAAAAAATTATGGAGGAAAAATGGTAAAAAATACAAATGAAATAAGCGGGAGAGCTATGGCTGTAATTGTTGGAACAATTTGTTTAATTGGACCCTGGTTTTCAGAAATAGGATTTGGTATTAAGTTTTTAATTTCGTTAATCGGAGCTATATTAATTTATCTCGGAACAAGAGATTAAACTCTAACCAATCTATCTTCCTTAAATGAATAAAAACTCTTTCTCCCAATTACAATATGATCTAAAAAATTAATTCCAATTAAATTTCCAGATTCAATCAAATTCTTAGTTAAATTAATATCTTCCTGAGAAGGATTAGCATCTCCAGAAGGGTGATTATGAATTAAAATAACACTTTTAGCGCTTTCTTTTATAGCTTCTTTAAATAATTCCCTAGGATGTACTAAACTAGAATCTAATATTCCAATGCCAAGAACTTCTTTCTTAATAATCTTATTTTTTGTATCTAAATATACACCAATTACTTTCTCTTTCTTTAAAT
>CAYITI010000089.1:0-3027 GCA_964366235.1 Candidatus Woesearchaeota archaeon | reverse complement strand
TCCAGGAATTTTGGCAATTGACAGCCATGGGCATGCTGCTTTTACTAATTTAAGAAAACGAGGAGGAAGTTTAGCTGATATTGCTGTTTTGGTCATAGATATAAATGAAGGATTCAAGCCACAAACACTAGAAGCTTTAGAAATATTAAAACAGTTTAAAACGCCATTTGTTGTAGCAGCAAATAAAATTGATTTGATAAATGGCTGGCAGAGTAAAGATAAAATATTAATAAAAAATATTGCAGAACAAAATATTAATGTTAAAAAAACATTAGACGAAAAATTATACAAATTAGTTGAAAAGTTCTATGAACTGGGGTTTGAAAGCGAGAGGTTTGATAGGATTAATGACTACAGCAAGCAAATAGCAATAATTCCAGTTAGTGCTAAAATAGGAGAGGGTATAGCAGAATTATTAATGGTATTAACAGGATTAGCTCAAAAATTTCTTGAAAAAGAATTGCAAATTGAAATTGATAAACCTGGAAAAGGAACTATCTTAGAGGTTAAAGATGAAAAGGGAATTGGAAAAACATTAGATGTTATATTATATGATGGAAAAATAAAAGAAGGCGACAAGATAATAACTTCTGCTGTTAATAAAACCATAGAAGCTAAAATTCGCGGTTTATTCAGATTAGAAGGGAAAAAATTCATTAAGGTTAAAGAGGTTAATGCGGCTGCTGCTATAAAAATATCTGCTCCTGGTTTAGAAGAAGCCATAGCTGGAATGCCTTTAAGAGTCGCGAATGAAAATATTGAGAAATTAAAAAAAGATATTCAAGCAGAGATAAATGAAGTTTTGATTGAAACAGATAAATCTGGCATAGTAATAAAGGCAGAATCATTAGGAAGTTTAGAAGCTTTAATCTTTTTATTAAAAGAAAAAGGAATTAAAATTAAAAAAGCAGGCATTGGCGATGTTAATAAAAAAGATATTATTGATGCATTATCTGATAAAGAGGAATTAAATCGGATAATTCTCGGATTTAATGTTAAGGGTATTGCTAATTCGGATGCAAAAATAATTATTGGAAATGTTATTTACAAGATATTAGAAGATTTTGAATCATGGCTGGCAAAAACACGAAAAGAAATAGAACTTAAAAGTCTTGGCAATATGATTAGGCCATTTAAGTTTAGATTTATGCATGGTTATATATTTAGGCAAAGCAATCCGGCTGTTTTTGGTGCAGATATCTTATTAGGAAATTTAAGAACAAATATTCCATTAATTAGGGATGATGGTGTGCAATTTCCTGAAGTTAAGCAAATTCAGAATGAAGGCAAAAATATTAATGAAGCTGATTCGGAAAAACAAGTAGCTGTTTCAATTCAGGGAGTTATAATTGGAAGACAAATTAATGAAGGTGAAATCTTTTACAGCGATATTAATGAAGAAAATTTTAGAAAATTAAAACAAATGAAAAAGCTTTTAAATGAAAATGAAATTCAAGCTCTGAAAGAAATAGCTAAGATTAAAAGAAAGCATAACAATTTATGGGGAATTTAAAATGAATTTGAATATAAATTTAAATGAAATTGAGGTATATAATAAACCTTTTTTAATCAATGATTTAGAAAAAGCTTTGTCTAAAATTCCAGAAAAAATAATTAAAAAGGGATCAGAAATAGAATTTATCCTTAGGGTTAGCAAAAAAGACCGTAACATTTTATTGTTGTACCCAAAAAATAAAAATGAAAAAATTGAATTTAATCCTGATCACAATTATGCATTCATCACAGGATTAGAAGAGTTTTATGTAAACCCAAAATCTATGATAATTTCCAATGAAAAAAGTCCTGTAAAATATTATATTTACTCAGAAAATCAGAATAACATTTAATGAAAAATGCCAGAATTTAAAATTGTTATCAGTGAAAAGGGAAAAAGTTATGTCAAAAATTTAACTAGTGATGAAAGTGAAGTTTTTCTCGATAAAAAAATTAAAGATAAAATTGAAGGAAGTCATTTTGGGTTTAAAGGATATGAGCTTGAGATTAGAGGCGGCAGTGATAAGGAAGGATTTCCAATGAGAGATGATGTTGAAGGTGTTGGGAGGAAAAGAATATTTATTACTAAGGGAAGAGTTGGGGCAAAAATAAAGAAAAAGGGGGTAAGATTAAGAAAATCTGTTTCTGGAAACACAGTTTCACAATTAACCTCTCAAATTAATCTGAAAGTTATTAAAACAGGACAAAAACCTTTGGATGAAATTTTTGGAAAAACACAAAAAGAAAATTCTGCTGAAGAAAAAACAGAATCTAAAGAATAAAATAATATTTTTATTTAAAATTTTATTTTCTAAATTTTGGGTGAGTTTTAAAATTGATTAGAAAGGCATTCTTAATCCTAAAGAAAAAAGAAATGACGAAGTTAGTTTTATAAAGCATACTTTTTTACAATAATATATATGAAGATAAACTAAATAATTTTAAGGAGGCATTAATTATTGGTAAAACAAAAAATTAAACAAGAAGAAAAACTTGTGCAACCAGAACTTAACATTGGTCTTGTTGGTCATGTAGATCACGGAAAAACCACATTGGTTGAAAGATTAAGTGGCAAGTTTACAGATACTCATTCTGAAGAGCTTAAAAGGGGGATTACAATAAGATTAGGCTATGCGGATTTCTCAATTTATTTATGCAAGGAGCATGATTATAATACAAAAAAAATATGTGAAAATTGTAAATTTGAAAGAAAAATTTCCTTAATAGATGCTCCAGGACATGAAACTTTAATGGCTACGATGCTTTCAGGAGCTTCAATAATGGATGGTGCTTTATTGCTTGTATCAGCAAATGAACATTGCCCTCAGCCCCAGACCAAAGAGCATTTAATAGCATTAGAGATAATAGGTGTAAAACAAATAATAATTGTGCAAAATAAAATTGATTTGGTTACAAAGGAAGAAGCACTTGAAAATTATAAGCAGATAAAAGAATTCATTAAAGGGACTATTGCTGAAAACGCCCCTATAATTCCAATAAGCGCTCAACATGATGTAAATATAAACATTTTAA
>CAYITI010000088.1:0-3028 GCA_964366235.1 Candidatus Woesearchaeota archaeon | reverse complement strand
AATTGATATAACTGGTTTTCCGCAAGCTTGAGCTTCTAGTTGAATCATTCCAAATCCCTCTAGCCGAGAAGGCCCTGCATAAATATCACAAGCCTGTATTAAAGATGCCATAAATTCAGGCGAATATTTACCAGATAAATAAATTATTTTATTTTTATCAATTCCTAATTCATCTAATAATTTATGTTCATCAGAACCATGATCGTCACCAGAAAAACTATTATAAGTTTTTAAAACATATTTCCAATTTGGAAAATCTTTATCAATAAGTGCCAAAGCTTTAAACATTTCTTGAGCTCCTTTACTAGTAACATCTCCCCCTGCAGTAAAAATCATTTTTTCATGTTCTAGAACTCCCAACATCTCCCTCAATTTTTTTATTTTATCATCATCTTTTGAAACAGGATAAAATACTCTTGGATCAAATCCAATTGGACATACTTCTATATTATCTCCTTTAACTCCGTCCCGAATATAGGTAGATTTTACCCAATTACTTGTAGCAACTATCAATGGAAGATTATTCAAAGTATTATGATAATTAGCAACCCACCCATCTGCATTAAACCAAGGAACAGAAACAAGATTATGATTCATTGGACTATGAACAACTTCTGGAATATCTCCCCAATAGCCAATTCCAAGAACTATATCAGGATTAAATGATTTATACATATATAATTTTTGTAAATTATCAGCCTTATCGCATGGCATAACTTCTGCGCCATTCTCAATTAATCCTTTTATCAAATAATGCCCCTGCAAACTCTGTCCATCAGGCTCAAGAGGATGGGGGTATAACACTAAAATTTTTGTTTTTTTATCTTCCATATTAAACAATTCTAACAAAAGACTCCTTATTATGGCAGCATAGACTTTCAAAACTATTTTTTTGAAATCCATAAATATCTTGGATAATTTTCAATTTATCTTTATGTTCATGATAATTTAAATTAATATTCAAATCAGAATCCTTTGGTATTGCTAATTTTAAATTGGGAATTCCAAGAGTTGATTTATCACCTAATTTATAAGAAAAAAAATGAAGTTCATCACAAAAAAGTTTTCCAGATTTTATCATAAAATTTACAGCTTTATGAACCTCTCTATGTCGCAAATGGCCATATTCTCCATTTTCCCCATGTGTAAAAATATAATTAAAACTTCTATATGGTAAATTTTCCTCAATAATTCTGATAATATCTGAAATAGGTAGGGGTTGAAGTTTTTCATCATCTAAATCTGCAATAATAGGAGTTGCACCATAATACTCGCAAACTTTATTGAATTTAGGAGCTCTATCAGAATCAAAAGCTCTGCATAAAGAAAGTATTGTCCAATCCCAACTTTTATTTTGTAAAATCATTCCACCCATCCAGATAGTTTCATCATCAGGATGAGCAACAATCACCAATGCTTTTTTTTCAGCCATCATATCTTCAAATATATTGCTTATTTAAAATTTCTTATACTCTTATTATATAGAAAGTTTAACATCTTTAGCAACCCTAGAATCTATCACAAATTCAACATCTCTATGCTTTCTTAAAACACTTGCAGGAGTTTTATTATTTATTTTCCCATATAAAGCTTTTTTAACAGCTTCTGATTTTCTATCTCCAACAGCCAGTAATATTATTTTTTTAGAATCCATAATAGTTTTAATTCCCATTGTCAATGCATATTCTGGAATTTTACCCTTTCTAAAAAACTTTGAATTTTCTTTTCTTGTTGATTTTGACAATTTAACTTTTCTTGTAACACTATTAAAAGAAGAACCAGGTTCATTAAAACCAATATGCCCATTAACCCCAATTCCTAAAATTTGAATATCAATTCCCCCAAAATATTTAATTCTTCCCTCATACTCAACACATTCCTTTTTATAATTTATATTCTCTCCTGATAAAAAGTTAATATTTTTCTTTTGAATATTAACATGATTAAATAAATTATTTTCCATAAAATGTCTAAAACTATTAGAATCATCATAATTGATAGGATAATATTCATCTAAATTAAAAGTCCTAATCTTTGAAAAATTAAAATGATGTTTTTTATAATGTCTAACTAATTCTTTATAGAAAGGCTTCATAGTCTCACCAGTTGCTAATCCTAAAACTAAATTAGGTTTTTTTCTAATATTCTCGCACAATAACCTTGCAGCTTCTTTAGCAACATCTTTTTCAAATTTTACAACTAAAAACTTAAAATCATGTTTATTTATCATTTAATTTTTAGCAATTTCATATTTCTATCAAATTTAGTTTATTAATAATATACTATACCTTTAATTTATCATCTTCTATTAATTTTCTATTAACAATTTTGTATTTTACTTAATTTTTTCTGTTTACATTAGTTTATTTTATCATTATATTTGTATTATTTAATCCCAAGATGTTTAAATATTTCATTCATTGAAATTTTCCTAACACTTATTACACTATCAGCTCCTCCAGAATAAATTAATAAATCTTTTTTATCTATAGTTAAAATTGCAGCAGTTGGAAAAACTACATTAGAAATATATCCATCTTTCTCAAAATCCTCATCAGGATTAATTAAGGGCTTATCATGAGGAGACCTTGCTAATATCTTCTGGGGATTTTTTAAGTCTAATAATACAACACCGCCACTATAAAACCTCTTTACTCCTTCATCTCTTACTCCATGATAAATAACTAACCAACCTTTATCAGTTTTAATAGGGGGGCAACCTGCTCCAATTCTATCAGATTCCCAGTTATCTGGACCTCTCGGCCTCATTAAATTTTTGTCTTTTCCCCAATAAATTAAATCTCTTGAATAAGAAATCCATATTCCAGGTTTACTAAAATGAAATAATGTTTCAGGCCTGTTCAATGCAACATACTCTCCATTTATTTTTTCAGGAAATAAAACTACATCTTTATTTTGTTCTCTAAATATTAAACCAAGTCTTTCCCAATTAATTAAATCTTCAGATTCTGCCAAATAAGTAGAACCACCTTCCTTAATAGACATTCCTACATACGGCATGTAATAT
>CAYITI010000087.1:0-3132 GCA_964366235.1 Candidatus Woesearchaeota archaeon | reverse complement strand
TATTACATGAAACTCAATTAAGAACATTCCAAAAAATTTTAATAACATTAAATGGTGATGTATTTGCAGCACATTCAGGTGAAGATTCTGAAATTGTCTTTAGGGATATGATAAATAAAGGTTACAGGATTATGGTAAGCCAAGTTGCTTCTGATGGTCTAATGAAATGGTTAGGTAAAATTATAACAAAAGATAATTTTGAAGAACTAAAAAAAGATTCAATAAGATATGGTTTCAATTTATTATTTGAGGGGGGATATGCGGATTCTTTAGTTATTGACGGGCCGATATTTAATAAAAAATTAGAGATTATTAATTTTGAAAAAATAATTGAATCAGACTATAATGGTTATGTTAAAATAAATAATTACAGATTAATAGAAAAAGTTCAAGAAGTTAAATCATCTCTCTAAAATTTTCTTTTTCTTTTCTAAATCTTTCTTTTTAGCTTCAATTTCTTTTGAATAATAACTCTCCAAACCCCAATTCCCGCTTTGAACAGATTTCATTAATTTTTCTTCATGTTCTTTAATCTGTTTTTCTAATGAAACAATGCCTTTTTGTGCTCTTTTCTTTCTTTTCATCTTAGTTGATCAGATAAAAATTCATTGGCCTTTTCAACTTCATTAAGATTAACATATAAATCATTTATATATTTATTATCCCTTATTAATTTATAAATATTATATAAATCATCAAAATTTAAATTATTTCTGATTGTCCATTCTCTAAATTTATGAAATGAATATTTATTTTTTAAGATAAATAAAGCTCTTAATCTTAAGATTGCTGAATAGATTACACTCGGCGATATCGTATTTAGCTTTTTATCTAATTTTATTAATTTTTTATTAATAGAATAAGCATTATAACATTCTTTTTTATAATTTTTTATATCCTTGTTATTAATTTTTATATTTTTTAAAAAGTCTGAGTTTAGTATTATGATACCTTCATCTAAAATAGATTTAAATAAGGCAGGATTTAAATTTATTTCTTCCTTTAATCTATTAATATTTACAAGAATTATGTGGTAAGCAGGCAAATTAATCTCTAATTTTTCAGTGCAGAAAATTACAACATCGACGTCAGATTCCGGTAAATTTTCATTTCTTGCATATGAGCCAATTACCAGGATACAAGCTACCTTATCTAGCTGTTTTATATTATTTAATAAGTCTTTTTTTATATCTTGCAATGTTTTATTTTGCAAGGAAATTAAAGCAGTTTTTCCGCTCCATTCTTTAGGGACTAGAATCTGCGCTCCATTTCCAAAAGGTTTAACTTCCTTTATTATCATGTATATACGGTATATACATTTATTTATAAATCTTTCTAAATTGGTCTTTCATAACCCCATTTTTCTAATGCTACTCTTAATTCTTTATTCTTTTTAGCATATTCTTCCAAAGAAATTCCCTCTTTATAAGCTTCAATGGACTGCATTACAGCTTTTGCACCCGCCTCAATTCCCATAGGATGCCCTTGTGTCCCCCCGCCAACCTGCAAAACGATATCAGTTGTTCCATAAATATCAAAAATTTCAGGCAATAATCCGGGATGCAATCCGCCGGAGGAAACAGGCAGCATTGATTTAATTTTTCTCCAATCCTGATTCATTCTTAATCCAAAAATTTCTTTTACTTTTTTCTGCATAATCATATCTTTCATTGCAATAATCTCATCTTTATTTCCTTCTAATTTTCCTATAACAGTTCCTATATGCAATTGGTCTATTCCAATTAATCTGGCTAATTTAGCAAAGTATAACATTGTCATTCCATGCTTGGGATTTTTAGTAAACATAGCATGCATTGCCCTATGGCCATGAATTGCCATATTATAATCATGGGCTAATTCAGAGGCTGTTTGCATTGCTGTAAAGCCGCTTACAACTAAATCAAGCATAAAATATTTAAAACCATAATCATGAACTAATTTTATCCTTCTTTCTAATTCTTTAAAATTTGGGCTTGTTACATTTAGAAAAGCTTCTTTAACATCACCTGTTTCTTTTTCTGCTTTATCTCTGAATTTTGCAACATATTTTACACGTTCATCAAATTTATTAAAAAATTGGTTCGTTAAATTCTCATCATCTTTTATACAGTCCATCCCGCCTTTCCAGATAGCATAAGCAACTTTCTCTGCATGTTCTTTTGCAGTATATCCTAGTTTTGGTTTTGGCACAACTGATGTGATTGGCCCATGTTTACGTTTAAAGATTTTTTTTATTACATCTTTGCCGTAATTTGGCCCTTTAAAATCTTTAATATAATCTGATGGCAGTTCTGCATCAATTAATCTTAAATTTTTTACAGCTTTCATTCCGAATATATTGCCTGCAAACCCAGATAACATGGCAGGAATAGAGCCATTTTCAAAAATTATCCTAGGATAAGCAATTTTAACATAATTTTTATTATAAAAATAAGCATAAGCTTTTGTTTTTGGAAGAAGTTTTGGTAATTCTGTTAAAGTTGTCCATGTTCCGGAAGAGCTTTCAGAAGCAATTCTTCCGATTGCATCTTCATTTGAGATTCCTTCTAATGGCTCATAAGAAAATAAAACTTTTATATCATTATTCTTTATTTTATAATTTTTATTTATGAATTCATTATACCAATTCTGCATTTTATCACCTCTTAATTTAAGTATGATTAATTGTTTTTAATAATTTTGGCAAATCCCCGACACAATTTATCATGTAATCAGGTTCTTGTTTTTTTAATAAAATCCTGCTGTAATGCCCTGTTAATACAGCAATCGTTTTAACATCAGCTTTTTTCCCAGCAATGATATCATATATTGAATCACCTATCATAAAATCAGCTTTGTTATTCTCCAATCTTTCAGCCTTAAAAATTTCATCTGGCCATGGCTTGCTGTGCTTTACATCATCATTTCCAATGATAAATTTAAATAAATTTTTATTTATTTTGGCTCCTTTTAATATTGCCAGCATATTTTTATGAGAGCTGTTGCTTAACAAAGATATATCATAATTTTTCTTTAACAGCTTCAATGTTTTAACAGCATATGGGATTGCTCTGCTGCATTTATAAGTTTTTTTTACTAAAAAATAATCATGAAGGTTCATTAATTTATGTATTAATTTTTCATTTAAATCAG
>CAYITI010000086.1:0-3151 GCA_964366235.1 Candidatus Woesearchaeota archaeon | reverse complement strand
TTTAAATAAGATATCGTTAATAAATTTCTTTTCAAAGCTTCAAACATAAAATATATTATATTATTTATATTTCTTGTTTTTTTTAATTCTGTATATTTATAATCCCGGATAATATTTAATGCATTAATCCTATTCTTAAGTAATTTGTTACCAAGAATTGTAATTTCACAGCCGGAATATTGCCACACTCTTATTTTTAAGAGCAATGGTACTAAATTTGCTTGGTCCATCATTATTCCGTTAATCAATATTTTTATTGCCATCTTTTACAAACTAAAATAATGTTATATCCTAATAAAGTTCCCAAAAATGGAAATTGTTTAATCACCCATCCTAGATGATCACTTGAAAATTTTTCTTTAATTGTTATTAAACCAGATGATTCTATCAATTTTTTAGCAGTATACAAAGTGTAGAGATGTAAATGTGTTTTATCTAATATGCCTTCTTCAACATAATTAAATTTGCCTAAAAATAAACTTAATCTTATTAAAATATTTGCAACATTTGGTAGGGAAATTATTATTTTACCATCATCTTTTAAATATTTATTTATAAAATAAGTTAAAACATCTCTGGGATTTATAAGATGTTCTAAAACATCTGCAAATATTATAACATCAAATTTTTTTTTAAATTTAAATTTTTTATAATTATTAAGATCTATATTAAATGTGACAATATATCCTTGTTTTTTTGCATAAACCAATGCATTTTGATTCAAATCTATTCCATAAAAAAAATTATTTGGTGACAATGATTTTAAATAACCACTACAACACCCTACATCTAATATTTCTTTCTTTATTCCTAATTCCTTAGCTATTTGTTGATGTGTTCCAAATTTATTTTTATTAATTTTATATTTAATCATTTTTTATTTATATTTTGGTACCCCCATTACCATTAACATGCTTAATTTATTTAATTTAAATGTCATTTTTCTAATAATTTTGTTATCTGTGATAATCCTTTTTCTCTGGATAACTTTCCGCATCTTAAGTGTATCTTTTATATTTACTAAATTCCAATATAATGCTTTAAATATGATTTTAAACATCTTAAAATTTTTTGTAAATAGATATAGTAAGGATTCCATTATATTTTGTAGAATAAAGGAAGGAATAATCCAAAATAGATTGATTATCTTATAATTCTTTAGAATAGTTCTTAAGTTGTTTTTTTCTACTTCATATCTTCTAAAGATTGGGATTGTATGTATCTTTCCTTTAGTATATCTCGTTTTGGTAGAAGAACCTCCAGCAAAATGAACCAATTTCGCAGATTCGCAAATTGCTAATTTTAGATTATATAAATGGGCTCGCCAACATAAATCTACATCTTCGCCATACATAAAATATTTAGGATCAAATCCACCTAATTCTATAAAACTTTTTTTGTCTATCATTAATGCACAACCTTCTATATAGAATAATTTATTAATTGATGGCCCAGGATAGCCTAATAAATCAATACTAATAAACCCATTATATAATGTGTCTTTTTTATTTAAATCTAATATCCTTGGTCCAATAATATTAGATTTAGTCTTCTTCTTAAATCGAACTAATTTCCTAATTGTTTCAGGAAATAGTTTTGTATCATTATTTAAAAAGAATAATATATCTCCTTTACTCTTCTTAACGGCGATATTGTTAGCCACACCAAAACCTAAATTTTTTTTATTTTGTATTATTTTAGTCTTAGGAAAATTTTTTCTTACAAAATAAGTACTATTATCCTTAGAATCATTATCAACAAAAACAATTTCAAAATTTTTATAAGTCTGTGCATAAATTGATTCAAAGCAATCTTTCAACCATTTTTCTCCATTCCAGTTCACAATTATTATAGATACTAATGGTTCTTTTTTCATTACATTACCTCATTAGATACCCAATACTTTAGTATTGGGAGTTCTTTTCTTCCACAAATTTTTTCTATCATTACTTTAATTTTATTTTTATTTACTCCAACTGATATCAACCATAATTTTAATCTATTACTTGAAATAATAATTTTTTTAATCTTTTTTTGATTTAAACAATATTTAATAATAAAATTTGGAAAAAGTAATCTAATCAAATTATAAAAACCATACCAATTAAATAGGTTTATGGCTTCAAAATATTCTCTTATTTTTCCGTTTTTGAAATCTTTAATAAATAGTTTATGAGTATTTATATGAATTAAAATATTTGAACAACCAATTTTTTTTAGAATAAATGGTATCACAAAAGGGGATAAATGAATATCGACTATTATAGGATTAATTTTTTTTATTATGTTATATATTTCATCTCTTTTTAGTATAAATGAACTAACTCCTCCTTTAATATAAAAGGTAGGTATATTTTGTACATTATGACTACTTCTTTTTGCTGTATTAGTTAAGAAATAGACTTTACACCCCTCTTTTTTTAAATATTGTGCAAAATAAATTGCATTAAGTGACTGTTGATCATAATAATTTCTATCTCCTAAATTTGGGACTATAATTAAGTAAACTTGTTTTTCTTTTTTGACTACATAATTATCAATCTTCATTTTTTTAACTTTCCATAACCATAAACTAATAACGTCCCCCAACAAAATAATGGATGCATAAACCAGCTTGAATCTCTTTTTTTAAAATATCCTTTAAAAGATTGAAATATTAAAGGGAAAACCAGTCCCGTATATAAAACAAACTTAAATAATCGTAATTTACTTAAATTACCCCAAGGATACTTTCTTAAATCTTTATATGTCCTATAATCATTGATTCTTCTTTTCTGTTTCTTAATAAAAGTTTTAAAGTTTCCAGAAAATAGATGAATAATTCCAATTTTGACTTTAGCAACTTTATTTTCTTTAACTAAATCATATAAAACATCAATATCAAAAAGATAATCTTTCACATCTTTGACATATTTTCTTTTTATGACAAATCCGTTTGCTCCAATTGTTGGTAATTTTTTTTCATCTAAACCAATTTTTAAATATGTCCCTTTATCTTCTTCTTCAACAGGCATTTCTGTCCATTTGCCTGTTAAAGTGCAATATCTGTCATAATTTCCTAGAAATAAACAAAGTGGGTCATTCATACCAATTAAGGCGCAATAACGAGTAATATAACCATCTTCTTTCCTATAAGTATAATACAAAGGTT
>CAYITI010000085.1:0-3200 GCA_964366235.1 Candidatus Woesearchaeota archaeon | reverse complement strand
AAAGATGGAAATGTTCTGTATGTGGTTATATTCATGAAGGTGATGAACCCCCAGATTTTTGTCCAGTTTGTGGCTCACCTAAAGAAGCATTTGAAGAATATGAGTAGTAAAGATTAAAGTTTCATTTTTTGATCGCATTAACGTAATTTGAACTTAGAGAATAAACAATTAAAAAGATTAACAAGATAATAACAAATAAAAACCTCTTTTTCATTAGATTTAATAAATAAAGCTTATATTTAAATATTCTCTTTTCCATTAAAATTATATGATTAATTGGAATGTTAATCCAGAATTATTTAAGATTGGTTTTTTTAGTATAAGATATTATGGCCTGATTTATGTCCTTGGTTTTATTATAACATTTTTTTATTTAAATTATTTAAGAAAAAAATCTAAACTAGAATTAAGTAAAGACCAAATCTATGATTTAATTTTTTATTTAGTGATTGGGGTTGTGTTGGGAGCAAGGATATTTGAGGTTTTAGTATGGCAACCCGGATATTATTTTAAAAATCTTAGTCAAATATTAGCTATATGGAACGGCGGAATGAGTTTTCATGGTGGTTTAATAGGAGCTTTATTAGCTGCTTATATGTTTAGCAAGAAAAATAATATTAGTTTAGCAAAATTAGCTGATATAGTAATTATACCAGCAACGTTAGCTTTAGCTTTAGGCAGAATAGGAAATTTATTTAATTCTGAAATCTATGGTACAATAACAAATGTCTCGTGGTGCTTTAATTTTCAAAATGTTTACGGTTGCAGACATCCTTATCAAATTTATTCTTCTTTATTTCATTTTTTAGTATTCGGGGTAATGGTAAGGATAAATAAAAAAGAGCATAAGCAAGGATTTATTTTTTGGATAGCCATGTTGTTATTAGGGATAGGGAGATTTATTTTAGATTTCTTTAGGGAAGACCCTACTTGGCTAGGTTTAAATCTTGGGCAATATTTAAGCATAATATTAATTTTAATTTCTGGGTACATTTTATTAAAGAAATATTAATCGAAGAGAACTTTCCCATCTAAAGTAATAGCATCAATTTTTCCTTTTACAGTACTTCCATTTAAATCTAATTCGCCCTTAACAGGGATATCGTTTAATAAGTAAACTTCTATTTTTGAATCTCCTATTTGTGGCAAGATAACTTCTGTTCTTAATATTTTATAGATTGTCTCATATTCTTCTCTGGCATCGATACTCAAACTAACATCACTATTAAATCGCTTACCGCCAACTAAAGCAAAATTTTCTGCTACATTATTATTCAACACAGAAAACAAGCCATATAATAAATTATATATCATCCTTGATTTGCTATAAAATTCTAATATCTTTTCGCCATTGATATTATATTCCTCTTGTTCAAACAAATCAACATTCTGTTCTAATTTCGGATTATATACGCCCACACAATTAGAGCTTGGATTATACACATAAAAAGTCGAATTTTCTAGGACATTACCTTTCAAACCAAAACCTTCTTTATATTCATACCAAGATTCATTGTTCATTTTTACAAAATCTCTCTTGTCCTTTAATCTATACAATTTCTTCACATTGTCAAATAAAAGTCCTGCAAAAGGAATCCAAAAGGGAAAATCATTTATACCTGCATCAATAATGTTTGTATCTTTAGAATAATGTACAGAAGCTTCTCCAATCCCAAAACCTAAAGATGATAATTTATAAGTTAAAGTAAAATCCCTTTTGGTCAAATTTTGAATCCCTTTAACTATTTTCGATAATTCCTTGTCTAAATCACCATCTGAATATTTTAAATCTAGAAACATTAATGATGTTAGTGAAATTGCTTCTAAAAATCGTCTTCTCTTCATATGATATTTAATAAAGAGAAAATTTATAAAACTAATCTAAGGTTTTATTTTTTATTCTTATATCTAGAAATAAGATTCGTAAGTTCTTGCATAAATGCTGGCAAATCTCCCGGATATCTTGACATAACTAAATTACCATCAACAACAACATCTTTGTCTTCCCAGATTCCACCCGCCTTTTTTATTTCTTCTGGTACACCATCATGCCAGTAAGATGATAAATATTTAAGTAAAGAAAATTCTGGTAAAGATATTAAGTCTAAAGGTAAAGTAAGTTATGTTAAAGTTGATAGACCCAGATTATATGAGCTAACTAAAACTAAAAATTTAGAACAACACACATTAAGATTAGAAACCAGTTCAAAAGATTTTAAATTATATGCATTTACTTTTGGTTAATTTTATATACTAAAATACCAAATAAAAGTTATGGAAAAGGGGTATGATCATAAGGAGATACATGATAATTCTGGTTATAATATAAAAGATATTATTCTGGGCGGGCAAGACGGTTTAGTAAATGTTCTTGGTGTAATATTGGCAATTGCTGCTGCTACTTTCGACACAAGGATTGTCATAATAGCGGGATTAGCTGCTACATTTGCTGAATCCATATCAATGGCTGCTGTAGCTTATACATCAACAAAAGCTGCTAAAGATTATTATTTAAGCCAATTAAAAAAAGAGGAACAAGAAATTAAAGACATGCCAAAACTAGAGAAAAAGGAGATTTATGATATTTACTATAAAAAAGGTTTTCGTGGCACTTTTTTAAATAAAATTGTTAGCAAGATTATAAATAACAGAAAAGTATGGCTAGAAACAATGATGTCTGAAGAGTTTGGTTTACTTAAATCTGAATATGAAAATCCTGGAAAGAGTGCTTTTATTGTTGGTATAAGTGCGACAATTGGCAGTTTAGTTCCATTATTTCCATTTTTCTTTTTCAGTGTTAGATTAGGTATTATTATAGCATTAATTGTAGCCGCATTAGCATTGTTTATAACAGGAGCGATTAAAGCAAAACTAACAATTGGTAACTGGTTTAAATCTGGATTAGAAATGTTAATGATTGGAATGTTAGCTGCAATAATAGGTTATTTAATTGGATCTTTGCTTGGAAAGGTTAATTTCTAATTATAAAAATATTATCACGCGCTAATTTTTAATTTAATCCTATTTTTATTACAAGTTATTAGAATAAACTAGTATTTAAATTCTTTTTATTTAACTAGTTATATTTGAAAAATAAAAAAAGAATTATTAATTAGTTTAAAGTTTATTTAGAAATTAATACTTCTTATGTTTTGGGTAACAATCTCTACAATAAACTGGTCTGCCTTCTGTTGGTTTAA
>CAYITI010000084.1:0-3232 GCA_964366235.1 Candidatus Woesearchaeota archaeon | reverse complement strand
ATTTAAGTGAAATATTATGGCAGCCACCTAGACATTAAAAATTATTAGTTAATTTCATAATTAAAATAGCTTTTATTAAAAAACTCGTTAGTTTTTAATTTTCAGTTAACCATATTTATTGTTAAATTTTTTTAATTTTTTATTAGAAAATAAGTTAATGAAGTATTTAAGATATGAAATTGACAGTAAAATTTATATAATCTTTCAAGTAACAGATATCATGAATAAATGGGAAATTTTAGATTCTGAAAAAATTTTAGATACAAAATGGTTAGTAGTTGAAAAGCACAAATGTAAAATAAACAGTGAAAAGATTATTGATGATTTTTATGTTGTTAAAAAAAGGGATTTTGTTGTTATTGTCGTAGAAGATAATAATCATGTTTATTTTATTAAACAATATAGGCATGGAATAGGAGATCACGTTATTAATCTTCCAATGGGGCTCATTGATGATAATGAGGATCCAGAGGAGACTGCTAGAAGAGAATTGTTAGAGGAAACTGGTTATAAAGCTGAAAATTTGGAATATTTAGGAGAATTTTACATGGCTCCTAGTTATATATCTACTAAGTCTCATGTTTTTTATGTAGACAGTTTGGTTAGAGTTAAAAATGCAAAATTAGATAATGCTGAAGGAGAGTTGATTTTAATGAAAATTCACATAGATGATCTAAAGAAGAAAATAAAAAATAATGAAATAAAAGATATGGCAAGTATTATGGCTTTGCATATGGCTAGAGATAAACTAAATTTAGGATAGTTTATTTAATTCTTGAGTTTCTTCTTGTGCCCCTTGATATATCTCAGTAGTTCCTATATTAAAAAATAACCCATTAACAGGGAACCCATAGAATCTGTTAGTTTTGACAAAATCAAACAAGACATCTTTAGTAAGAGAATATCCTTCTGGAAAAATATCAATTACTTCAGGTTCCATAATATAGAGACCTGAAATTGCATATCTAGTTTTTGTTTCGTTTGTTGAAGGTTTTACTAAAAATTTTGTTATTTTATTATTCTTTCCTAACTCTACCATACCATGATTATATAAGTCTTCCTTTATTGCAACAGAAGAGGTTGATATGGCTCTCATATCCTGATGAAACTTAAGCATATCTTCTAAATTTAAATTCGTTCTAATATCATCTGCATTTACAAGAATTGCTGTTCCATTAATCTGTTTATAACAATTTCTAAAGGCTCCACCATCTCCCAAAGGTTCTGGATCTTGAATATACCTGATTTTGACCTTATGAATCTTTCCATCTCCAAAGTAACTTTCTATTTGATCTGCTTTATACCAAGTAGATATTATAAAATTATTTATTCCCACCTTTTTTAATCTTAGAATGTTGTGTTCTAATAAGTTATAATCTCCAAGTCTGATTAAAGGCTTTGGTAACGATGATTCAATATCCTTAATTCTTGTTCCAAAACCTCCAGAGACAATAATGGCAGTTAAATCGCTAATTTTCATAAAATTGCTAGATTATAGAGACTTATAAACTTTTCTCTTCATAACCACTAAATAATAACAACAAACCAAAAGGTTTATAAATGTTAAATACTTATGGAAAATAAGTAAAATGCTAGAAAATTTAACACAAAGGGTTGAAGAAACTTCTGAAAGAGAAGTTGATAAAATTAGAAGTAATTTTTTGAAATATGTAGCTAGAGGTTTAGTTCTTGGAGTTTTAAGTTTTTCTGCAGGTTATGAAATTAATAAATATAATAGTTCTGGAGTGGAATCTAAAGTAAATGATAAAAAAGCTCCAATAATAGTTAGTAAATATAATAGTTCTGGAGTAGAATCTAAAGTAGAATCTAAAGTAAATGGTGAAAAAGCTCCAATAAAAAATTCTTTAGAAGTTGTTTTTGATAATGAAAGTTTAGAAAAAAAAGCTTATACGGGAGATAAAGAAAAAACCCCAGAACATTATGGAATTGAAATGTCTCCAGGATACAATATAGGTTCATTTTTATGTACTGAAATATCACAAAACTCAAAATCAAAAGGATTAGATGGTTTTAAGGGAATAAATAAAGGATTAACTTTTAGACTTGATGAAGAAGGGGAATTGAAAGTTGTTGGTGATCCTACTTATGAAGAAAATGATACATTATATTTAGTTATCTATAATCCAGAAAGAAAAAATCATAAATTTGGATTAAATATTACACAAGTTATTGAGGAATCAGGAGTTAAATTTATAGATGATAAACCTTATGAAGTAAAATTTAAAAGAGGAAAACTAATTGAGAAAAAACCAGTTGATTATGAATTTAAAGAAACTGATCTTTTCTATGATTTGTATAAGAAAAAGATAGATGTAGTAATAGGTACTAAATCTGAAGTAAGAGTAAGAAAAGGACCATTCGAATTAAAAGGAAATCACAAAGCCTTTCAATTAGAGAAATTAGGAGTTGGAACTTATAGCGCAGTTTTAGAAGTATATGAAGGAAATGAAGCAGATGAAGCAGATGGCTGTATACCTATTTCTGAATTTAGAATAGAATAATTATTTATTTAATATTAAAGTATTTATTGAAATCAATCTCAGATCCACTTTCAATTCCTATTATTCTTTCAGTCGGAATATGTATAAAGAAGGTCTTTGGATATTTATCATCTCCAGTAGCTCTATAAATTTGATCCTTATTTATACCAATACTTTTTTTAATTCTATCTTGCACATCTGAATCTACATCAAAAACTAAGTAAGCCTTAGGATTTTTCTCATAATTGATTTTATATACTAATCCATTTTGATTTCTAGCCCGATTAGCTAAGTTATTACAAGCTGGACACTTATCTTCAGGTAAACTAAGTATTACTGCTATTACTCCATTACTATTCTTTTTATCAGATATTTTTGAATCAATTCCACGTTCTTTATTTTCCTTACTATTTAATTGAATATCTAATTCTTTCACAATGTTTTCAGATATTTCAGGTATAGGTAATCCTAAATCTTTCAAATCTCTAGAAGTTTTATCAGCAAATCTATTTATTACTTTGTTTACATTATTTTTTTTATTTTCACTTTCAATTCTTTTAGCTTCCTGCCCTTTTTTTATTTCCACCAATTCTCTTTCTATTTCAGAAAAATCTTTATTTAACAATTCATTTCTTTTATTAATATCTAATTCTTCAAAAACTTTTTGTAATTCACTACTTAAACTTCCTATTTTAACTTTTTCAGATATGGTTTCTTTTGTTCCTGTAGTT
>CAYITI010000083.1:0-3233 GCA_964366235.1 Candidatus Woesearchaeota archaeon | reverse complement strand
AGATTTAATTATATGTTTAAGAATTTTGAAACATCCAGAACTGAAATCATCGATATTGCAAAAGCCTGGGTAGTTATTTCTGCAGCATTTGCTATAGTTTTGACAAGAAATAATTTAGTTTCAACACAATTATTATTTAATTTTTTACTATCCGGTTTAACTGTAGGAATAGGATTTTTATTTCACGAATTAAGTCATAAAGTGGTTGCTCAAAAATACGGAGCAATAGCAGAATTTAGAGCATTTAATCCGATGTTACTACTTGCTTTAGTAATGAGTTTTTTTGGATTTGTATTTGCTGCTCCGGGTGCTGTAATGATTGCCGGGGGTCATATTAATATTAGAAGAAATGGTATGATTTCTATTGCTGGTCCAATTACAAATTTGGTCATAGCCATACTTTTCTTTTTTATATTTATATCAAATACAAACTTTTGGCTAATTAAATTAGGAAGTTATGGTATGCAAATAAATTCATGGCTAGCATTATTTAATATGATACCTTTCTGGAATTTCGATGGAAGAAAAGTATTCGTTTGGAATAAAGCAGTTTGGATTTCTATTGTTTTACTATCATTAGGTTCTTTTATGTTTTCCATAGGGCTAATTTAATTATTCTTTAGGTTAGATTTATAAATTTTTAGGTTATTTTAAGTTGGGTTAAAAATGAGTGAATTTAAACTTGAACTTATTGTAGAAAAAAATTACATTGGGTCTCCTAAAGAACAAGTAATGAATGAGGTTAATAGGTTTAAAGAAGATTATTTCTTTAATCATAGAAGAAGGCTTTCAAAATCCACTGGAGAAGATGTGTTCAAATTAATGGATTTATTTAAAGATCTTGAAGATACAAGATTTTGGGGAGTGTTAAGCAGGATAGATGGTTCTGGTAATTATGTAAATCCAGACCCGATAGAAAAAAGAGAAGAAAAAAGAAATTGGACCAAAGAAAATTTTGAGCATCATGAATTAAATAAATTATTAAATATAGTCTTCAACCAAGCTTTATTAATGCCATTGAAAACTGCATGGCCCGGTAATAAACGTGGTCATGGTATTTTATATGAGGAACTTGTAGATAAAAAAGATTCAATATTTTACGGTGTTGTGGATGAGAGATTACATAAATTATTAAATAATGGACGTTTCTGGGAAGAACTTATAACTTTATCTCCTAGTACAAATAGTGGAATGTCTTACCTTATAGTAGAAGATGTTTTGCTAAATAATTTTAATGAATTAGACATTGATTTTGCTCCGAAAGGATTTGAGATATTTTATAGAAATTCGGGAGGTCAAGAGCGTTCTTTCGATATTAATCATATGTCAAATAAGTCAATACATAATTATTACTTATTTATGAATAAATTAAATGAAAATAAAAAGAGATTAAGAATAAAAGGTGAGGACATGGAGCATCTTGTAAAACCATATATAGAAGCTGTAATTGACACCGATGATGATGGTATTCCAAAATTTAAAGATTTTAAAAATAGATTAATTAATCCATTCATTTTATCTTATATTTTAAATTCTGAACCTGTAAAAGAAGAGATTGCAGAACAACTAAGATTAAATGTAGAGTATGATAGTATTAATATCGAACATGTAGTTGATGTTCTTGATATTTTACCAAATAGAGATGAAATATTCAATAAAATGTTAAAAGAAACACATAATCTATCACAAGCTTTAACTTATATTATAAAGGGGTGTGAAAAACGCGGATACTCATTCAAACATATATTAACAAAAGATGAAAGAGCAGAATATAGTCATACTTTTTAATTATTCTTTAGATATTTTAGCGATAGAAGAAACTTTATCATTATTCAATTTTATAACCTTAACACCTTGTGTGTTTCTCCCAATGACAGAAATCTGATTAACAGGCATTCTGATTGTAATTCCCTTTTCTGTAATTATCATTATTTCCTCATCTTCAAATACATTTTTAATAGCAACAACATCTTCATTTCTAGAACCTTCCTTCAAATGTTTGGTTAATATATTTGTGACACCTTTTCCACCTCTTCTAATCAACCTATATTCAGAAATTAAAGTTCTTTTACCATAACCATTGCTCG
This sequence comes from Candidatus Woesearchaeota archaeon, assembly GCA_964366235.1. Lineage (GTDB taxonomy): Archaea > Nanobdellota > Nanobdellia > SCGC-AAA011-G17 > GW2011-AR20 > GW2011-AR20. The sequence goes on along the minus strand of CAYITI010000083.1, from coordinate 1,146 downwards.
TTACAGTCAATAAGGAAGAATTTTCAATGACTTTTTCCATCCCGATAACCTCATCGTTATTATTTAATTTAATTCCCCTAACTCCAACAGAATTTCTTCCAACAGGAGTAATGTCTTTTTCATTAAATCTTGAAGCCAATCCAAATTTGCTTCCAATCATTATTTCATCGTTTCCAGAACTTAGGATAACATTTACAAGTTCGTCTTTATCGACTAATTTGATAGCTTGCAACCCAGAACTTCTTGGATTTTCATATTCGTTTAATTTAGTTTTCTTGATGATTCCCTTTTTAGTTGCAAATATTAAATAACTGTTTTCATCAAACTTAATTATTGGCAAAATAGCGTTTACCTTTTCATTTTCTTCAAGTTTTAATAAATTAACGATTGCTTTTCCTCTTGAATATCTTCCCTCTAAAGGTAGTTCATAAGTCTTTAACTGGAAACATTTACCCTTATTTGTGAATAATAATAAATTATTTAAATTACTTGTAATAAATAAATCTCTAACTAAATCTTCTTCTTTAGTTTCGGTCGCAATTATTCCCTTTCCTCCCCTTTTTTGCTGTCTGTATTCAACCAAAGGAGTTTGCTTAATATATCCAGAATAAGTCATTGTAACAACAACATCATTCTTCTGTATTAAATCTTCGTCTAAAACAGAATGGCCATTTTCTTCAATTACTGTTTTTCTTTCATCACCGTATTTTTTCTTTAATTCCAGTAATTCATTCTTCATAATTTCATAAATTTTATTTTCACTAGCTAATATTTCCTGTAAATCTTTTATTAATTTTAAAAGTTCATTATGTTCTTCTGCAATTTTATTTTGTTCTAAACTTGTTAATCTCTGTAATTTCATATCTAATATTGCAAGAGCCTGTTCGTTGCTTAAAGTAAAATTAGAAATTAATTCTTGTCTAGCTTTCTCAACATTATTACTTTGTTTAATTAACTTAACTACATTCTCAATATCTTTTAATGCAACCTTTAATCCTTCTAATATATGAGCGCGTTTACTTGCTTTTTCTAATTCAAATTTGCTTCTTCTTGTTATAACATTAAATCTATGTTTAATAAAAGATGTAATCAGTTCTTTTAAATTTAATATTCTTGGTTTATTTTCATCTAAAGCAAGCATAATTA
>CAYITI010000082.1:0-3262 GCA_964366235.1 Candidatus Woesearchaeota archaeon | reverse complement strand
GCTTGACTCTTTTTCTGCATATAACTTTGAAAAATTCTAGAGTATTTAAATTTTTTTAATTCTTCTTTAATTATTCTTTTTGCTCTTTCTAGAATATTATCTGATAACATCCTTAATCATTCTCCTTACCCTTTTATATTATTTTTTAATAACAAATACTATTTCATTATCATAATCCAAGATCTCATAATTATAACATAATCTCTTTAAAATTCTTCTAAACCAAGCCCTTCCAGACTTTCTAATCTTAATCTTTTTACCAAGAGCTTTTTTAGCAAAACTTGCAATAATTACATTAGCCCCAATCTTGCTTAATAATTCTTTGCTGAAATTTCTCTTAATACTTTCTAAACTTTCGAGAACTCTTAAAATTAAACATAAATCAACTTGAGGCAATTTGCTTAAATTATCATCAACTAAGCTGAAAACAAAAGCCTTGCCTTTAACATTATTTTTTTTTAAAAATTCATTTATTTCTTTAACTTCTTTCTTATTAATATCTAGACAATAAAAATCAACATTAGGATAAATTGTAGTGTAATTTAATGGTTCTAATCCGCACCCCAAATCTAAAACAGATTTTGGCTTAAACTTATTAAAAATTTCTTTATAAAAATCTAAATTTCTAGTTTCTTTTACATCCCTAAATGCACCATAGGTTTCTCTTAATTTTTTTCTTAAGAATTTGAACATTAATTTATAACTCTTGCTTTTTTCATTGTCTAAATCAACTTTGCTTTTTGCTAAATATTCTAAAATCCTGACTCTAATAAAATCTTCATCCAAATCTTTCAATTCTTTTTTGCTTTTTAATTTATTTATTATCTTGCTTAAATCCAACTGCCAACCCCCCTATTGAAAATCCCAATAAGAAATTATTGTAGCTTAAATTAAAATTTGTTAATAATAAAATGAATGGTAGTGCAAACAACGATAAACTAATTAAAAATATTTTATTATTTATCTTATTTAATACAGGATAAATTAACCCGATTATAAAGATTAATATGCTAAAAAATATTTTATTAATATTATTCATAAAATTAGTCAGAATTAAAATATTTCCAAAATATAAATAATTATTTTTAAGAAAATAATTAACTATTCCTCCAATAATCATCCCTAATAAAAATAGATAACTAAAATTTATAAACATGAATAATCTTAAGATTATTGATATTATTAGGATAAAAGCAACAAATTTCAGAAATTTTTTAATATCATTTAATTCACTTCTAAACTTATTAATTAAAATTAATCCGATTAATAATCCAAAAAAACTTATAATTGCATAAAACATAATAAACTTTAGAATAAATATTATAAAAACCTAACTAATCTTAATATTATATTGTAACCATTTTAAAGTAGAAAGATTTATAAATAAGTTAATCATTGCAAGTTTATGGGTGATGTAAGATACTTTGAAGAAAAGGGGAAATTGTATAAGATAGATAATGATGGTGAAAAATATAGAATTTCTTTCAGTGAGGAACTGCAGTTAAAAAATTTAAAATCAGCTAGAGAAAATAAAAAATGGTTAATACTTAATTTTTATGGCAAGTTAGCTTTATCCTTTTTAATGTTAATTTTGGTTGTTACCCTGCTGTTCTTATTATACCGATTAGATCAGATTAATTTCTTTACAGGGATATTATACAGATAATCTAGAATAGTTATATACAAAAGAGTGTTTATAATAATCAAATTTTCTTACAATTTTAAAGATAATAAAGTATTTTTGTAAATAATAGCGCCAAGAGTGGGATTTGAACCCACAAGTCCTTTCGGACGCAGCATTAGCAGTGCTGTGCCATACCAGATTAGGCGATCTTGGCATAAAGATGTTTAAAGAAGGGTTATTTTAAATGTTTCTATAGAAAAGTTTAAAAGTCATGGATCTCGTTAAAATTATAAAAGCGGGATGGGACAGGGGTAAGTAAATTATCGTCCAACTTGGAGTGTCCGTTGGGCTCATAACCCAAAGGTCGGTGGAAATAGTAAAGAACTATTGCCGAATTCAAATCCACCTCCCGCTACTACTAAATTTTTTTTAAGAATTCATCAAAATCTTTCAATGAAAATACTTTTATCTCTTCATTTAAATATCTTTTATATTTATCTCTAACCTCAAATCTGGTTAAATCATATTTTTTCGCTAAATTTGGAATACTAATTTTATTGATTGCAAAATCTTTTATTAAATCTTGCATGAAATTATTAATCTTTTCTTATTTATAAATTAAACCAGTGCGATTGTCACTTGGGAAAATAATAATTATTTTTTCTTCAAATGCTTGATTAATTCTTCTTCAGAAATTTTCAGTAATTCTTTAATTACTTTGTCAGGTATTTCAGCTTTTAACTCAACTAAAAAATCATAAAGAAATACTGGAAAAATGCTTTCTCCAAGTTTAGTCTGTTCTTAAAAAATTAATTTAAGGATAATATAGAAACAATATTTTTTAATAATTGGTCTGGTGGAACTTGCCATGATTGATGATGATACCATTTTCCTTTTCCATTTTCTTTAATAAAAATTCCCTCAATATAATTATTTGTTGTATCTTTAACTATAGAATATGCTCCTGTTCTAATCCCTGTTATTCCATATCTTCCATCCCCACCATTGCCTCCTGCACTTGTCCAACCAGTTGTTAAAGCGTGATTTACTATGGTATTGGGATATATTGTTGGCACATTAGCATTAGTAGATACATGTGAAATTATTGGATATAAAACATTATAATTATCATTGCCTTCTGTAATTATAGAATAACCAGAATCATAAAGTTCTTTATATAAATTTGTTTTAGCACAGCCCCAAAAAGTATTAAAACAAGCTAATATATCAACATTATAAGAATCAACTTGAGTTTTTGTTGTAACCGTTGTATCCTTAACTACTACATAACCTAAAGAAGTTAATTGGTTACTCCAATAAGGATATCCTGATTGTTCTTCTATAACTAGTATCTTTGCTTTTCTTAATTCTTCAACTTCTCCAGAAACTTCACCTGTTTTAGTATGAGTTAATCCTGTATTTGCTAGGTAATTTATAGTAAATTTGGCTGTAAATTTATCTCCTTCTTCTAATGGTAATAAACATCCGATATAATCTCCATTAAAATCAAAATTAGTGCCAAATGGATTGCAACTTTGTCCATTTACTTCCATATTTGTAACTGTTGCAGATGCTATATTTTGAGCTCCAATTTTTATTGCTAAACTATTTTCATCTGCTACTACATCAGTTGCAATA
>CAYITI010000081.1:0-3293 GCA_964366235.1 Candidatus Woesearchaeota archaeon | reverse complement strand
ATTAGAAAGTATAAGAAAGGCATGTGAAATAAACGATGTTATTTTTAAAGAAATAATAAATAATTTCAATTTTAAGACATAAAAAGATGTTGCCAATTACATTAAAAAAAGATTTAATAATTTTAAAGTTAAACAAGCATTTCCAATAATAGCTGCAAATAACAATAAAACTATTCATGCAAAACCAAGAAACAAAAAATTGCAAAGAGGATTTTTAGTTTTGGATTTTGGGTGTAAATATAAAGGCTATTGTTCGGATATGACGAGAACTTTGTTTTTAGGAAGCCCAAATAAACATGAAAAAATGCTTTATAATTTAATTTTAAACTGCCAGAATAAATCTATTAAAAAAATAAAAGTTGGAATGGATTACTGTGATTTGGATATTAATGCAAGATTATTATTAAAAAATTACAAAAAATACTTTCTGCATAGTTTAGGTCATGGCGTAAGTAAAAAAATACACGATGAACCAAGAGTAAGCGTAATTTCGAATGATAAAGTTAAACGCGGAGAAATTATTACAATTGAACCAGGAATTTATCTTAAAGAAGGAAATAGAGAAATTGGAATTAGAATAGAAGATACTATTTATATTGGAAGGAAAATTGAAATATTAACTAAATCAAACAAAAAATTAATTAAAATAAAAATATGAAAAAAATAAATTTATATATTGGATCTATTTTATTTATAATATCATTAGTGTTAGCTTTTTACTACCATTACAATCATTTCTATGAGCTCATGTTAATTGGATTGTTTTTGATTTTTGGATATCTAACAAGAAATGTAATTAATAAAAAAATTTATTATAAAACATACATTTATTTTTTATTATTCGCTGTTATTGGGGACATAATTTTTGGGATAAATGTGAGTAGATTATGGTATTATAATTACAACAATATTATGGAATACCTCTTACTCATAGCTATAATTTATCCTTTTGGTGGTTGGGTTCTGATTCAAACATTTTTTATTTTAGAAAGCACATTCGTAAAAAATATTAAACTGGAAAAAATTGATAGTTATCTGATAAAAAAATTTGTAATGTTTTTATTATTTCTTAGTGTAATCACATTTATTTTTAGAAAGGATGTTTTGTATGGAGATTTTATTTTTTATAGCATTGCTTCTATTGGTTTATATTTATATCTTGAGTATAAGATAATAAAAACGAATAAGAAATCTTTCATGAATTCATTTATTAAAAATCCAAAATCGTATCTTCTAATTTTAATCTTGGGTTCTTTTTCTCAAGCAATAATTCAAGAATTTCCAAACACATTTGCTAAACAATGGGTATACCAAAACATACCACTTATAAATATATTAATTCTTAGGGTACCAATTTTAGTGTTTCTGGGATGGGTTTATTTAACATTATTTTCTATTTCAGTATATTATTTCGTATTATCAAGAACAAAAAGCTTTAAAAGCAGTTAATTTATAAAGATATTAGAGGTGATAAGGCCTCTAGATTAATTCTAGGGTTATTAATATGGATAGAAGAAAAGCATTAAAAATATTGGCAGCCGGTGCAGGAATAAGTTTATTAGGAACTGGGTTTTATTTGTATGGTAATAAAATGGAAAAATTAAAACCAAAGGACGATAGAATTCCAGCAGACTTGCATGTTCATTTACTTAGAGAAACAGATCGTTCAAAATTAGAATCAAGATTGGGATCGTTAAGATTAAACTTATCTCAGCCTGGTTTAGTCGGATTAACAACAAATTCTATATCTAATAAATTACTAAGTTATTATGATATTAAAGATTATTTTGGAAAAGATAATCTGGGTTTTAAAGAAATTGATTCAGGAATACTCGGAGAATTAAGTTTGGGATATAATACTGGTTATGTTCTAAATTCACAAGAAGTAATGGTCGAACATCATATTTCTGCTTTGGGATGTAAGGAAAAAATAACTGCCAAGGATTCTTTTGAAGCTGTCAAAGAAATTCATAAGCAAGGAGGGATAGCAATATTAAATCATCCTTACGTTGTTCCTGGCGGCATGACAAGATATAGATTAATTAACAAAGAAGAAGATACAAGAATAAATGAATTGGCTGAGGTTGTTGATGAAGTTGAATCATTTAATGGACAATGTATTTCCTTAATTCCATACATAATTGATATGGAAGAAGCAAATGAAAAAGCAAAAAGATTCGCGGAAGTTCATAGTTTTAAAGGAATAGCTGCCTCAGATTCTCATTTTAGATTGGAACAAATTTTATCATCCGGTATTTATATTAAAAAAGATAATTTAAATTTCAAAAAATTAAAAGAATATATTAGAAATGGAGAATTTGAATCTTATGGCAATGGAGTGAATAGAGCAAGTTTCTTAAGAGGACATTTTTCTTGGCTGGAATATGTAATTTAAATTCTATTAAGCTCTAAAAAAGATTTTGTTTTTAAATGCAAACTTCTAACAAAATACCACATTGCAAATAATTCAAAAGCAAATGGTCCGTATCCTAGATAACCAAGAATGGGCATTTCAAATATTTTAAAAAATCCAACAAATGGGATTTCATAACTCCATTTTATAACAGCATAATAATTCCAGAATTCCCAAAATAAACCGCATAAAGTTCCTGCAACAAACAATGCAACCGGGATTTTTATATTTCCTTTTTTCCAATATCCTAAAATGCTTGGTTGTTTATTTAGATAATTTATTGGATCAAGAATAAAATAAAATGCACTCCAAACAAACGGATAAAAATATTTCGGATAAATAACGGCTAAAACTAGCATCAATAAACCGATATGAAACATTGTATTAAGGAATTTATGAGTTATATTATGGTGTTTTAATAATTTAAATTTACTAAATAATTTAAATGTCCTAACCAACTCAAAAATTTCTATTACTGCCGGAAGAACAGTTGAAAATGCAATTGTTCTAAATATAAAAAATCTAATCCACCATGGTTCTTGATAACCTGATGTTGTAAAATAATTCCAATTTAATGTTTTTAGATTAATTAATTCAAATAACCACCAGATTAATGCAGATAATAACAATGCTTTGAAAAATTGCTCTTTTCTTGATAGAATTAAAGAATGTCCTTTCAATTTATAGTTAACAGCATCCAGAATAAAAATAAAACCAAGCCATATAATTGGAAAATACCAGGAAGCAAAAGGCTCAATCTTAAAATAAAAATTTAATTCAGAAAATAAAACCATTATTATTCCTAAATATCCATAAAATTTAAACATTTGAAATCCCCTTTAAAAATTTATAGCTTCTTTGCTTTAATAATTCCTTCTCT
>CAYITI010000080.1:0-3401 GCA_964366235.1 Candidatus Woesearchaeota archaeon | reverse complement strand
CTGTTGTAAATAATACTGTTGGATCATATTCTGGAATTAAAGAACTATTTGGAATAATAGCATGTTTTTTAGATTTAAAATATTCTAAAAATTTTTTCTTTAATTCTTTTGAGTGCATAAAATAAACCTCCTTTATAATCTTTATATAATTTACTTAACTTAAGATAGGAAAATTTATATATAACAAAATGTTATAAAATGTTATGGAACATTATAAAACAATAAAAGCTTTAATAAATTTAAGTGAAGATGAAGATCAAGTTCTTAATATTGTAAAAGCTAAATATAGATTGAGGAATAAGAATGATGCTTTGAGATTAATTATTAAAAAATATGAAAATGATCTCGAGCCAGAATTAAGGCCAGAATACCTTAAAAAACTTAAAAGAATAGAAAAACAAAACGGTATCCCTTTTAAGAATATAGGGGAATTAAGAAAAATAATTGAGGGATGAAATGTATAATTATGAGATTGTCCCTGATTTAAAGAGGATTCTAAATAAATTATCAAAAAAAGATAAACAAACTTATGAACAGGTTATTAAAAAAATTAATGAAGTTATAAACTCATTTGAGGTAGAACATTATAAAAATTTAAGATATGAGTTAAAAGATAAAAAAAGAGTTCATATTGGAGATTTTGTACTCATATTCAAATTTATTAAGGAAGAAAACAAAATAATTTTTTTGGATTTTGACCATCATGATAAAATTTATAAAATTAACTAAATCTTTATATATCTTAAAGTATTATCATCATGAATGAATTTTTCTTTAATAAAAGAGATTTTAGTAAATTAAAACTCAAGCAAGGGCAAAAAGTGAAAATATTCCCTTTATCCAAAGAAGGTTTTTTAATTAAAAAATCTTGATATTTTCTTTTTTAATTAGTTTATTTATAAACACTTTTAAGACTTTAACTTAATTTAAATTTATTCTAAAAATATTGCAGGCTTTCCAAATTTAGATTTCATAGCTTTGTTTTGAGGATCGTATTTATTTTTATCATTATTTGCATATACAAAGACAGATTTTGAATCTGTTTTATCTTTTAAAAATTCCTTATTTTCTTCGTAAAATTTAACTTCTTTAGGAATACAATAAATATAAACTTTAGGATTATCAATTTTAACTAGTTTTTTAATATTCAAAATATCCCCTACTGTTTTCTTTAAATTATCCTCTTGCTTTTCTAATTCTTCATCAATCTTTTTTTCATCACATTTTGGCCAATTCGAAATAGAAACAAAATTTTTATTTCCAAGTTTTTCCCACATCTCTTCTGCTATATGTGGAACAAATGGGCTGATTAATAAAACTAATTTTCCTAATATTTCTTTATTATAATTTTTATTTTTAATGTAATCAGAAAATTCCATTATTAATATTATCGCATTATTAAACTTAAAATCTTCAATATCTTGTGTAACCTTTTTAATCAAATTATTTAATTTACTTTCAACAACTTCATCATTTTTTTTATTTAAATTTTCTAGTAAAGAGTAAAATCTATTTAAAAACCGATGAATACCTTCAATTCCTTCATCAGACCAATTAAACTCTTTTTCAGGATTTGCAACGAACAAAATAAAAGCTCTTAATGTATCTGCCCCATATTTTTCTATTATTTCTAAAGGATCAACAACATTTCCTTTACTTTTGCTCATTACCACCCCATCTTTTAATACCATTCCCTGCGTTAATAATCTAGAGAAAGGCTCATCAAATTTTAACATTTTTAAATCTCGCAAAGACTTTGTGAAAAATCTTGCGTAAAGCAAATGCAATATAGCATGTTCTACTCCACCGATATACTGATTTACAGGCATAAAATAATTTACGCTTTCTTTTGAGAAAGGCATTTTATCATTATCTGGGTCGCAAAATCTCAAGAAATACCATGAAGAATCAACAAATGTATCCATTGTATCTGTTTCGCGCTTAGCTATACTCTTGCACTTGGGACATCTTACATTAACAAAAATTTTGCTTGAATCAAGAGGATTTCCTTCTCCACTAAACTTAACATTTTCTGGCAGTTTAACAGGCAAATCTTTTTCAGGAACTGGAACAATGCCGCAATTTTGACAGTAGATTATTGGAATTGGTGTTCCCCAATATCTTTGTCTGGAAATTAGCCAGTCCCGCAGCTTATATTGTGTTGTTTTTTTGCCCAGCTTTAAATTTGATAAATATTTTGTAATTTCTTCTTTAGATTTTTCATTATCCAATTTATTAAATTTATCAGAATTAATTAAAATTCCATTTTCTGTATAAGCTTCTTTTAGTTTATCTAATTTTTTATCCTTTGGAGTAATTACTATTTTTACAGGTAATTTATACTTCTTAGCAAACTCAAAATCACGTTGATCATGAGCTGGAACAGCCATTATGATGCCAGTTCCATAATCTAATAAAACAAAATTAGCTATGTAAATAGGAATCTTTTCATGTGTTAATGAGTGTAAAGCATATTTTCCAATAAATATTCCATATTTTTCTTTGCCTTCATTTGTCCTCGAAAATTTATCCTCTATAACAACCTTATTAATAAGTTTTTTAACTTCATATTCATATTTTGTATTTTTGACTAATTCAAGAATTTTTGGATGTTCCGGAGCCATAACTAAAAAAGTAACCCCATATAATGTGTCTGGCCTTGTTGTAAAAACTTCTAATTCTTCATTTGAATTTTCTAATTTAAATTTTATTAACGTCCCTTCGCTTTTTCCTATCCAATTTTTTTGCATTATCTTAACTTTTTCAGGCCATTCTAATCTTTCCAAATCTGTTAATAATTCTTCAGCGTAATTTGTAATCTTAAAGAACCACTGCTCTAGATTTTTTAATTCGACTTGATTTTTACAACGCCAACATTCTCCGTCTATAACCTGCTCATTAGCTAAAACTGTTTTACAAGAATTGCAAAAATTAACTAATGCTTCTTTTCTGTAAGCCAAACCTTTTTTGTATAACTGTAAAAATATCCACTGGTTCCATTTATAATACTCTGGCAGGCATGTTGCTATTTCTCTATTCCAATCATAACTTAATCCTAGTCTAGATTGTTGTTTTTTCATTATCGAGATGTTATTAAATGTCCAATCTTTAGGGTTAACTTTATTTTTTATTGCAGCATTTTCAGCAGGCAAACCAAAAGCATCATAACCCATTGGATAAAGAACATTAAATCCCTGCATTCTTTTAAATCTGGCATAACAGTCCCCTATAGAATAATTTCTAGTATGGCCCATGTGAATCCCCGCTCCCGACGGGTATGGAAACATTTCTATATTTGTGAATTTCTTTTTTTTAGGATTAGCTTTAACTTCAAATATCTTATTTTTATCCCATCTATCTTGCCATTTTTCTTCTAGTTTTTTAAAATCTTACATAAGATC
>CAYITI010000079.1:0-3407 GCA_964366235.1 Candidatus Woesearchaeota archaeon | reverse complement strand
ACAGGAGAATTTTGGATTGATAATTTTGCAATATCTAAAGAAAAATTAGATTAATTTTCAATAAATTTTTTAGAAAAGCTTTTATTTCTTAAAAAGCTAATTTTTTTATGCTATATTTAGTAGGATTAGGATTAAATTGCAATGATATCAGCTTAAATGCCCTTAATGTGATTAAAAAATGCAAAAAATTGTATTTGGAAAATTACACTTCTGTTGGCTGCGAAGTAAAAGATCTTGAGAAAATAATTAAAAAGAAAGTTATTTTAGCAGATCGTGAGTTAATTGAAAATAATTCTAGTAAAATAATATATGAAGCTAAAAAAGAAAACATTGCAATATTAGTTTATGGTGATCCTCTAAGTGCTACAACCCATGTTAATTATTTAATTGATTGCAAGAAATTAAAAATTAAGTTTAAAGTTATACACTCAAGCTCTATTTTAACTGCAATTGGAGAAACAGGATTGTCATTATATAATTTTGGCAAGATTACAAGCATCCCTTTTAATAATAAAAATGTTATAACACCTATAAAAGTAATTAAAGATAATTTAAAACTTGGACTGCATACCTTAATTCTATTTGACTTAGATTCTAAAAATAACAAATTTTTGACTATAAACGAAGTTCTAGATTACTTATTAAGAAATAGTATTAACATGAAATGTTTAGCTTGTTCTGCTCTAGGAACAGAGAAACAGGAGATTAAGTATGGTGAAGCAAAAGGATTGATAAAATTAAAATTTGATAAATTTCCACAATGTTTGATTATTCCGGGAAAATTGCATTTTATTGAAGAAGAAGCATTAAAATTATGGAATTAGTAAAATTTATATATTTTTATATAATAATAGATATTAAAATAAATTAACCAAAAGCTATTTAAGCAATAGGTTGTACTACATTATAATGTATGTGAGAAAATTAAAGAAGGGAAAAAAGACTTATTTTTATTATTATAAAAGCAAAAGAATGGGAAATAAGGTTAAATCAATTTATGTTGGAAGGGCCTTAAAGGAAGACATTAAAAAACCTGTAAAAAATGATATTGGTCTAGAAGCTAGAAAAACTGATAAAGGTATTACTTATAGCTTGCTAGAATTTGATAATTTATTAAATGAGATTAATTCCTTGATTAATAATAAAAATTTGAGTGGTGCAATTTTTAAATATGATGAAATTTTTAAAGTTTATAATGATATTGAGATTAATAAAGAAGATAAAGCAATGTTGTTTGAGAAATTAAATAATGTTTATGAAAGTTTAATTGGTTTAAGCAAAGAGATAAAATAGTTTGAATTATAGATACTTCTTATTGATTAAGATAAATTTATATATTAGTTTGCACCACTTTTTTATATTAAATTTGCACTATTAAACAAAGAGGGGAAAATGAATTATTTTATAACATCTAGTTCTAACAGCAATAAAATAATAAAAAAAGGCGATAAAGAGTATTATTATCATAATATTAAGGTAGATGGTAGGGTAAATAATACCTGTTTAGGAAGTTCTGAAAAAGAATTAAATAAGAATCGAAAAGTGTATATACAATTTAATATGTATACATATACAACTAGAGGTGATAGAAATCTTGCCTAAAGAAGGGAATTTAACAAAATCATTTAACAGCTGTCTAAAGAAATTTGTTATAGTAGATAAGAGCGAGTATATTGATTATATAAAAGAGTCTTATTCTGATTTAAGTTCCGCTGAAAAAGAAGATAATGAAAAATGGGTAATAACAAAAGCTTATCAATCGTTGTTTTTAATGTGCAATGCTCTGCTTGTTAAAAATTTAGGATATTACTCTAAAGACCATGCGTTAAAGGAAAAAGAACCTACAATTAGTTTAATACTACAACCTTCTCAGCGTCTTTTAGTTATCGGAAAAGAGTATTTTTTAAAAAAAGAGAGGTGTATTAAGAAGAGCAGGAACGACAAGTGCGGGATATTGGCAAATAATTAAAAAATAAAAAGGCAATATGTATATTAAGTTAATAAAAAAAGGTGATAAAGAATACAAGTATTATTATCATAATATTAAGATAAATGGTAAAGTAAAAAATATTTGTTTAGGAAGTTCTAAAAAAGAAGCTTTAGCTAAATTAAAAAAAATAAAGAAAAATGGGTTCCATGACTTGGTAATTGCACCTGACTTAAGATCGGGCGTCTCTTCCGAGACACGCGGGTTCAAACCTCACAAATTGAGAGTCCCAACCCAAGCGTCTAAATTAAATTCAGATTTTCAAAAACTTTTGGCTAATGCACCAACTCCAGCATATCCCAACTCATTTACTAAAAGCGATTTAATCAAGATTTTTTTAATTTTAAGCATATTTTTTGCTTCAGGCATCTTTTATTATTTTAATGAAACAGGAACAACAGGATTAGTTGTTTATAGTGAGAATACAATTACATTAGAGGTTAATAAATTAGTTTCAAAAGAATCAAAAGTATTTGTTAATGTAGCAGGGCAAGAAGTTAGTAAATCAATTTCAGAATTTATTTCTGGAGGTATCGGAACCATTGGTTCTGATAATGAAAGTTATGAAGTAAATAGTTTAAAAGTAGATTTAACTAAATTTAATTTTAGTTTAACTCCTGGAATGTATAGCTTTGTTGTAAGTTTAATTGATATTATAAATGGAAGCAATGAGCTAATTGCAATCAAAAGTAAAGATATTATAATTAGTTTAGAAGAAGGGGTTGCAATCCCTTCACCCTTGCCTATAATTAATGAAACAATTAATCCTATCAATGAAAGTCTAGGAAATATTACCAATCCTGAAATTAATTTAACATTGCCTGAGATTTTACCAGAAGTTTTAGAAAATGAAACTATTAATGTTGAAGTTGATCTTAAAGTTGAGCAGGCTTTAGTTAATGGTTCTGCCAGGGTAATATTAAAATTAAAAAATAATGTTAGCACTCTAAGCATAGAAGATTTATTAACTGGGAATTTTGACAATAAAAAAATTAAATTTGTTGAAGAAGATAATGATATTAAACTAATTGAAGATAAAATTGAAGTCAATTCTTTAACTAAAGATGATATTATTAATCTAAAAAAGAAAAAAGGTTTGTTGCCAAGGGGTCCTGAAAGAGGAATTTTTATTGCTGATGAAACTAATTTAAGTTCAAATGAAGAAAATATTGTAGTACAACTAAGCAAAAGCGAACTATTAATTGTTGAACAGGAGGTTGAAGATATAAAAGCTGTTGTAATTGATAAAAATGACTTGGAATTATTAAAAAATTCAAGCTTAATTGATGAGATAATTATCGACGAGAAAGTTAATCTATTTGTTAATGATGCCATTAATATAACTAAAATTAATGTAGTACAACAAAACTATACTGGAAATGGGAAAATTGTCTGTATTTTAGATACAGGAATTAATTAT
>CAYITI010000078.1:0-3437 GCA_964366235.1 Candidatus Woesearchaeota archaeon | reverse complement strand
TATTGAATTACCCTAAAGATCTGCTTACTAAATCTAAATCTTTAATTTATCGTTATACTGTTTATACCCCTCAAGAAGAGATGAAAAGCATTCTCCAGGGAGATAAAGAGATTAAATTAGATACTTTAAGGAGGGTATTTGATATTGACAAATATAAAAGAATTAATGAAAATACTAGAATATTTATTAATTATTTAAAGCAAAAACGCAAGGAACTAGAAGGAAAAATTTATGATTTAGATGAAAAGAAAAAACAGTTACAGCAAAGAATAAAAGAGTTATCATTGCTTGAAATTAACTTAAAAGAATTAATTCCCAGAATAAATGAGATAAATAGATCGGTAGACAAAAAACATGAGGAATTAAAATTAATTGAAGATTTACAAAAAAAATTAAATGAGACTAAAAAGGAATTTGAGCTAAATAAATTTAAAGTTGAAAATTCCCAAAATTTAATTAAAAAAATTTCTGATGAAGCTAATGAATTGACATTAAAAATAAATTTATTGGAAAATGAAACTAAAAATCTGAGATTAGAATATATTGAAGGATTAAAGGCAAAAATAATTGTTATTAATAATGAATTATTAAAAAATAAAGAAGAACTTGATGAGATGAATAAAAGAATAAGCGAAATAGAAACAAAAAAATCTAATTCCTTGGATATAAAATCTAAAATTCTTAATTTGGATAAATGTCCATTATGCAAGCAAGACGTAACCCATGAACATAAATCTTCAATCTCCCAAGAAGAAGATAAAAAAATAGATGAGTATAATATAATATTAAAAAAAGATAAGGAACAAAAATCATCATTACAAGAAAAAATAAAACAACTTGAACATGATTTAGATTCATTAAAAGAACAAAAAAGCGATTACGAACTAAACAAATTAAAATTAAATGGTTTACAAGAAAAAAAATTGAAAAAAGAATTATTATTAAAAGAACAGTCAAGATTAAATTATGATATTAATGATTTAAATATTAAAATAAATAAATTAAGCAATGAGATTAATAATCTTAAAGATTTAAATTATGAAGAAAAACGCAAAGAATTAGATGAACTATTGAAAAAAGAAAGATTATTTGAGATTGAAAGGGCAACCTATTTAGCTAATATAAACGAGCTAAATAAAGTTATTAAATTATTAAATGAGGAGATATCTATTAAAACAATTACAAAAGATAATATAGTAAAATTAAATGACATCCAGTTTTGGTTAGAAGAATATTTTATCAAGATTGTTGAATTAATTGAAAAACAAGTCATGTTAAAGGTTCATAAGGATTTCAATAGCTTATTTGAAAAATGGTTTAATATGCTAATGGAAAATGAAAATTTCAAAATAAGATTAGATGAGGAGTTTACGCCTTTAATACACCAAAATGGTTATGATATTGATTACTTATACTTAAGCGGAGGTGAAAAAACAGCAATAGCATTAGCATATAGATTAGCCTTAAATCAGGTTATTAATCATTTAATGACAACTATAAAGACCAGAGATTTATTAATTTTAGATGAGCCAACAGACGGATTTTCTGATGAACAACTTGATCGTGTAAAAAATGTTTTATTTGAATTAAAATTAAAACAGTTAATTATTGTTAGTCATGAGCAAAAAATTGAAAGTTTTGTAGATAATGTTATAAGGCTAAGTAAAGAAGAACATGTTACTAAAATATTATAATTAGATTTATATAAAATAAATTATAATAAACTAGTGTTTTTTAATTACCTAAACTTCTCCAGGATCACCCATTTCACTTTGCCAACCTAAAACTCTTCTAAAACTCTTTTTGCAGTTATCATGGCTAATCTATCTATATCAAATAAACAATACTCTAATCCATTTTCAATGTAAGGATTTAATATTTCTTTAATTAATGTCTTTATTTCATTGTAATCTTTTTTATGAGGGAAAAATACCATTTCATATCCCCCGAGTTCATGATATTCGAATTCATATTGAGTAAGTTTTCTGGTTTTTGATAACATAAAATCTTTTTCTAATAAGTCTTTAATTTTAGAACTTGCAATTTCATGAATCTTATCATTCTTATATTTTATATCTAATAAATAATTTGACATATACTTATTAATGTAGAAATATATATAAATTTAACCCTCAATCAGGTCTATTGCTTTTTTAATATTTATATTTTCCTTTAAAACTAAATTCTTAATTTCTTCAACATTTTTATCCGGATATTTATTTTCTATCTTATTTAATAATGGTTTAATGCTTTTATAAGCTAAGATTGCAGAAATCAAAGCATCATTTTCGTGCTTATTATTAATCTTAAAATTTTTTTTCTTTAAAAATTTTTTAGCAATTTTATGTTTGTGATTTTCTTGCAAATTTATTTCCGGTTTAAATAATTTAGCTCCAAAACTAGAAGCAATTTTCTCAACAAAATTAGGAACTTTATTCACATCTGTTCCAACCAAAATTGGATTGCCAAATTTAAAAGCCTCTTTCGTTATTATGCTAATGTCAAGTTTTTTAGAAGATTTAACTTCAAGAACATTTCCATTTAAATCAAGAACAGCATAGCTTTTAGTTGTGCCGGGGTCTATGCCAATGATAGTTAATTTATCCAATTTAAAAGTTAAATATATAAATTAATATAAATAATCTTCCTTTTAGGGGTTATGATCTAGCTTGGCTATGATATACGCTTAGGGAGCGTATAGCCCCGGTTCAAATCCGGGTAACCCCATTATTTATTAATAAATAAAGATTTATGATATTTCGGAACTATTAGATTAAATTTTCTTTATCTTAGCAACAAAAAATCCTTCTGTGTCATTATCTTGTGGCCAAATTCTTAAACATCTCTTTATCTCGTCATTAAAATGTTCTTTTTCATAATCTAATACTACTTGGCTTCTTTTAACTTCTAAATCAATTTTTTCTAATTTTGTATTTCTATTTTTTAATAAGAAATCAATTACTGCTTCATTCTCTTCAGGATCAACAGAACAAGTAGAATAAACTAAAGTTCCTTTTTCATTCAGAGAATCAAATGCATTCAATATTAATCTTTTTTGATCATTTGCTAATTTTTTAATCATATTGTTGTTCCATATTTTTAACGTCATCAATGATTTACGAATTGCACCAGTACCAGAACACGGTGCATCCAATAAAATTTTATCAAATTTCATCTCTTTAAAGCTATGATTTGATTTTAAGGTTATTATTGTATTACTTATTCCACATCTTTGTAAGTTAATGCTTAAAGCTTTTAATCTATCATATTTGATATCATTAGCTATTATAATTCCTTTATTTTTCATCATTGCTGCAATTTGAGTTGTTTTGCTTCCTGGAGCAGCTGCTAAATCTAAAACTAAATCATTTTCCTTTGGTTCTAAAACAATTGGTGGAATCATTGATGCTGCTTCTTGAACGTAAAAATATCCAAGA
>CAYITI010000077.1:0-3448 GCA_964366235.1 Candidatus Woesearchaeota archaeon | reverse complement strand
TTTTTTGCAGCATCTCTAAATGGTTTTGTTGCTTCTTCCCAGCTTTTTAATTCTGGAAGTCCTATTTTCTTACTAATCAAATATATACATAATCCTTTTAAATCTAATAAATTCTTATTTTTATTAAGCGGGGATGCCGGAGCGGTCAAATGTACTTTTTGTACAGACTTAACGGGCTAGAGATTATCTTTAGTAATCGGCTATGCTAAGGAATCGGCCAAGCTTAGGTATCTGGTTAAGAAACCTAGTGGCTCAGTGCCTACAGAGGTTCAAATCCTCTTCCCCGCATTACATTTTAATAAATTCAAAGAAAAAGCTCTTTCGCAAGGCCTTTAAAAAAAGAGTTGCTGCATCTATTTCCTCTCAAACAATTAGAACAAACAGCCACAGGATTGTCTGCATCAAACCATTGGCCCCATAAATTCATGACCACCGCACTTATTGCATGTAAACAAGTAATCCATATATCTCTAGTAAAAAAGTTCAAAAATTAATTTATAAGTTTTACTAAAGATTAAATTCTGGTGTCTTCCTATTTTTAAATTTTATAGAAAATAAATTAATCTTTATATTTATCAATAAAATCTTGTATCTCTTTAATTTTTCTCGGATTTAAAGAAACATGAATTTCTCCTGTGGATGGTTTTTGTAATAAATATTCTTTATTGAACATTTCTTTGATAGCTTCTTGGATTATTTTCCTACCTTGTTTGCTCGTTCTAAAATGTGAAGGTAATCCTTTTTCCAAATTTTTAATTTCTGTATGACTGCCTCCAATTTTATTCATTCTGCTAAGTTTAGAAAGAATATGCCAAATTACTTGTTCTATTTTACTTTCCATCTATGGGATTTGATCGTTTATGTTTTTAATTTTTTATTTTAACTTAAAAGTAACCCAAGAATCTTTCTAATTTTTCATAAAGTTTTCAAATAAAATGAAATGTTTCCAAAAAGAAGACTAACATTAGTATACATTAATATATAAAAAGGTAAGTTTATATACTTGTTTTATTTTTATCCTCTTATGATAAAGTCATTATTTTTAGAAATAGTAGGTAAATCACCAAGAATGAAAATTCTACAATATCTGATAGAAGGAAGACATTTTGATTTTAGTTTATCAGATATAGCTGAAGATTCTGGTGTAAGTTGGAGAACTTTACATATTATATTTCCTAAGCTAATAAAATATCGTCTAGTAATTAAAACAAGAGAGGTAGGACGAGCTAAATTGTATAAAATAAATAAAGATAACCAAATATCTAAAAAGTTAATGGAGTTATATGACTATATTACAACCTCAAATCTTAATAAATACAAAGAAAAAGAAATTATTGCTTAACTATTTGCAAAATAAATTCTAAATATATTAAACATAGTTAAGGAAACTAAAGCACCAATTAAAGTTAATAATGCTGAGCTTGGATTTATTCTTAAAATTATTATAAACAAAAAAACAGACAAAAATACTGCTATTAAGAATGAACCAAAATCAAGATATTCCTTAAGAAATCTTCTTTTTAGCAAATATAAGGAGTCTTTAAAAGAATGCTTGTTTATTAACTTATAAAGATCAAATTTCAAATAGATTATTATTAAGGATATTAATGAAAATACTAGAATAATAAAAAACATCTTTGTATTAAAATAATTCTCAAACCAAAAATCAAGAATAAAAGTTCTTAATAGTACAATTATTTTAAAACCCAAATAACTTAAGATTAAAAACCCGGGAATGCTGATTAAGGTAAATCTTCTCAAATAAGTCTTAAAACCTTTTAATTTAAATTCGTTTAAGCTCAAATTCCAGTTTATTGATTGTGAAATATTGTAAAGCAGAAAAGAAACTAATCCTAATAATAAAAACAACAAAAGTATCTTGTTTGATATTTGGGATACAGTATCTAAATTTTCAGCTAATTTATTCATCTCAAATAAAGAAGCATTTTGCTGTAATACAAATCCAAACTTGTCTATTTCGGGTGTTAAACCTTGAATAATCTGGTAATAATCTCTTATGGTCTGAATGACATATTTGGTAAAATAATAAAACAATGCCAAAGCTATAAAATCCACTAATACTAGCTTTGATAAATTTTTAATATTAAGTTTCATTTATTTTTATAAATTGCCTTTTGCATCATTATTTATTTGATCAATACTACCAATTAAAACTAGTGAACCATCTTTAAAATAATATAATTGTGCCCTATTAAATGCTTTTTCTTTTACATATGAGAAAATAAGAGAGTTACTTTTCCATGAATTATCTTTTTTTAATTTTTCAATCAAAGATTCAATATGAAAATAATCGATCAGGTCGTCATCAGTAAGAGAATTAATAACTTTCCAATCAGTATCATCTTCAGACTTGATAAACCATTTTCTATTTGAGCCATATAAAAAATAAAAAACTTTCTCCTTTCCAGCAAATTCAAACTTATACATCAGAGTAGAAGAAAATTTCTCAGCTTGTGGAGTATTAACTGGTTCTGTTTTTTGTAAAGGTGTTTCTGCTTTATGTGCTTGGTTTTCAGTTTTTGTTTCGGTAGTTTTTGTTGGTTGTGCTACTTTTCTTTTTATAAGTTCTGAGACTTTCTTCTTTGAATCATCTAAATTATCTGCACTTATAGTTTTCTCATTAAAATCAGTATCTCTGTCACTATTATAAACTGAAACTAATTCTATTAATCCGTATACTACAAAAGCTTTTGTCTTGACATCATTTGCTTTTATTTGCTCTAATCTCCCAAAAGCAGCATTATAATTCTTCCTTCTTGAAAATTCTAAAGACATCAAATAATGATATTCATTTACATATTTTGGATCCTTTGTTAAATCTAAAAATTCTTTGCCAAGTGCTTCATCAGTAATTTTATTGTCTTTTATTTTGCTGTAAGCCTCTCTTGCTATTTTTTCTTTGTCACCAAATTTTTTAATAGCATCTTCTATGGCATTATTAATTTCAGTATAGATATCTTTGCAAGTTCCACTGCAGCACTGCCTTGTACCTAAACTTCCTACAGGTTCACTTAATAAAATTGGTTGATTTTCTGATTTAATAGTAAATTCTCTTAATACTCCGCCAACACATTTCTGGTCAACTTCACAAAGCTGGGCATTTTGATTTTCTGTGCAGCTATCTTCAAATACCTGTGCTTGTAAATCTGGATATCTTTCTAAATTAGCATGCTCCCAGCATCTTCCCAAAGTCTTTCCTTTGGCATCAATACCACAGCTTCCAATATCATACCATTCCTTTTCCTTATTCCCTCCCAAGCCTAAATAAGGATTAGTAAAAGAACATCTTCTTTCAACAGAAGCAGTTGGTATGTAACCAACACCATAACTTGCTAATCCGCTTTTTTGAGAAGGAATGCAATCTTCAGCCTTATTTATTTTGCTGGCTAAATTCTCAGCAATATACTTGTTAGCTATTTGGTTTATT
>CAYITI010000076.1:0-3457 GCA_964366235.1 Candidatus Woesearchaeota archaeon | reverse complement strand
AATAATATACATATGCCCCAATTATTAGAAGAATTCCCAACACAATAATTAAATAACTAAATATTTTTTTCATTTTGTTGTCTAAATATTATCTAACCATCTCTGAGAATATTAAGTTCTTTTTAGTATTAAACTTAATGCTTAAGAGAAATATTGTCAAGATAGTATAATATGAATTATAAAAAATATCTAGAAAATAAGCCATTCTCTTACAAATCCATTTTGACATTATTGATAAATTACATTATTATTGGTATTCGTTATTACAATAAGTTAAAGCAAAGTATATTTAACATTTTATTATATCTTATATTATTTATAAAATTGAGAATATCATTGCAAGTTGGCAGTCTCTGTTTACTAAACTTATTTTTAGTTTTTATTTTGGGAACCTTTTTTAAAGGTTCAATTTCAAAATCTCTACTTTTTCATCTCTTGCAATTGCAGAGCCAATTACAACACCTTTGCAACCTAGTTTTTTGGCAGATATAATATCTTCTTTAGAAGAAATACCTGCTCCGCACAAAGGAATAATTTTAGTTCCTTTCAACAAATCAGCAAATTTTTTTACATTTTGAGATTTATATTTAGTGATTGGCTTTCCACTTCCTACAAGATAAGGATCTTCATAAGCAATTGCCCATGGTTTAAACTTTTTCATTTTAATCACTTCATTTAAAGTTCCAGCAAATACAATTTCTTTAAGTCCCAAAGTTTTACACCTATTTATTATTAACTTAATTTCATATAAAGAGATTCTATGCTCTGAATGATTTAATAAAGTTCCAACTCCCCCCTCAGACTTAATTGATTCTAAAACAATATAGCCTGTATTTCTTCCCTTTTCTTTAGAATCTGCATGTTGGATAAAAACAGGATTTTTAACAGCTCTTGAAACAGGATAAATATCAGCAGCCTGAACACATAAAATAGCTTTTTTATCAACTTTAGATATTTTTCTAGCTAAATTAACAACTTGCTTGCCCTGCTTATATGTTTTAAAATTAATTACATTCATTTTAACTCTTTTTATTTAAAATTAAAGAAAGAATAAGAGAATATAAATCTTTTTAATGACAAGATTAAAAAACACTATTATCTATAAAACAAAGAAAAAAGATGGTAGAACTATTAACAACATTTTTAGCACTAGTCCCATTTATTTTGCTGTTAATTTTAATTATATTTTTAAGATGGCCCGCTCTATATTCCATGCCAATTACTTACATTGTTACTTTACTTATTGGATTATTTATTTGGAAAATCTCTCCTATTTTAATAAGTGCCTCATTTATTAAGGGTTTTTTAATTTCAATTGAAATTATGTTAATTATTTTCTTTGCAGTTTTTTTTATAACAATTCTTAAAGAAAAACATCAGATAAGAAAATTACAAGAAACTTTATCATTTATCTCTGAGGATGCAAGAATTCAGGCAATTATTATTGCTTTCTTATTTGGAGCTTTAATTGAAGGAATAGCAGGATTTGGTACACCTGCAGCTTTAGCAGCTCCATTATTAGTTTCTCTAGGTTTTAGCCCATTACTTTCAGTTGTTCTTGCTTTAATAGCAAATTCAACGCCTGTAAGTTTCGGAGCTGCAGGAACTCCAATATTATTAGGTCTAGGTGGATTAGGATTAGAAAGAAATATTTTAGAGGAAATATCAATAAATGTAGCTTTAATTCATTCAATAGCAAGTATAATAATTCCATTAACACTTGCAATAATTGTTATTAATCATTATGAAAAATCAAATAAATTAAAAAGAACTTTTGAAATATTGCCCTTTGCTATATTTTCCTGGCTAATTTTTATTATTCCATATTATCTAACTGTTAAATATATTGGACCTGAATTACCCTCCATAATTGCAGGATTTTTATCACTAATAATTGTAGGGATTTCAGCACATTATAGATTTTTTGTTCCTAAATATAAAATATCTGCTAAAAAAATTAAAAAAGAAAAAATATCATTCAAAGAAGCTTCTAAAGCACTATCCCCTTATTTAATAATTATATTTCTTTTAAGTTTATCAAGAATTATTATTCCACTTAAAGACTTTTTAAAAAGTATTACTTTAAATTATCAATCAATTCTTGGCCAGGAAATATCTTATACTTTTTTTCCATTATTCACTCCTTCATTTTACTTTTTAACTTCTGCAATTTTTTGCATATTTATATTTAAAATTAATAAAAATGAATTATCTCATTCACTAAAAGATACTTTTAATAAAATTAAATATCCCACATTAGCATTGATTTTTGCACTTGCTCTTGTTCAGTTTATAATAATATCAGATATTCCTTTAATTATAGCTCAATCTCTTTCATCAATATCTAAAGAATTCTATATATTATTATCGCCATTTATAGGAGCTTTTGGAGCTTTTATTGCAGGAAGCAATACTGTTTCAAATTTACTTTTTGGTTCTTTCCAGATTGAAACTGCAAAAGCTTTAGGAATCTCTTTGGTAATAATTTTAAGTTTACAAGTTGTTGGAGGAGCAATAGGAAATATGATTGCTATTCATAATGTGCTTGCTGCAGAAGCAACAGTTGGTCTAAAAGGCCAAGAAGGAAAAATCATAAGAAAAACAATCTGGATTTCAATAATTTATGGTTTAATTGCTGGAATTATTGGGTTAATACTTCTTAGATAAATCCCTACTCTCTTAAGTTCTTAGGTTTGATAACATCATTTATTTCAGCTCCTCTTAGAAGCTGATCACCGCAAACAAACATTCTAACTCCATTATCAAAAACCTCAGGTTTTCTTATTCTACCAACTTCAACTTGGTAATTTCCAGAAGTATTTATCGGCATAGGATAAATATTATTTGAAATATCATCAGAAACTTTTAACATTGGCTCTTGGCCCAGTACATTTCTATATTCATCTAAATCAATAGGTCTTTTAGTTTCAACAAGAATATCTTCAGCATGAGATCTTTCAACAGGAACTCTTACACATGTACTTGAAATTCTTACCGAATCTTCTAATCCTAAAATTTTTCTTGATTCCCAATTAGTTTTCATCTCTTCTCTTGTATATCCATTTTCTTGAAACTTATCAATATGGGGAATTACATTAAATGGTAAAGGATATTGGAAAATATTCTTTCCAACTTTATTGCCATCAAGATAATTCCTAGTCTCATTGAGAAGCTCTTTTCTTCCTCCATTTCCTGCGCCACTTGCTGATTGGTAAGTTGAAAAAATTATTCTTTCAATTCCGGCCATTTTATTAATAATATGTAAAGGTATTGCGGCAATTGCAGTAGTGCAATTAGGATTTGCAATTATTCTAGAAGAATTTTCCCTTAATAACTCTCCATTAATTTCTGGGATAATTAAAGGGACATTATTATCATATCTAAATGCTGAAGAATTATCTATAACATAACAATTAGATTCCTTAGCAACTACCCAATTCGATTTTGACCAATCTCC
>CAYITI010000075.1:0-3500 GCA_964366235.1 Candidatus Woesearchaeota archaeon | reverse complement strand
AAAACAAGCTTCTTTATGGATAAAAGAAAATTCTAGTCCTGATGATATCATTTTTAGCAAATCTGTAACACAAATGACTTATTATGCACAAAGACAAGTTCTTGGTTTTGGGGGTAATGAAACTGAATTTAAGGAAGAAGTTAAAAAATACATGCCAAAATATATTGTTTTTTCAATATTCGAGCCCCATGGGGTAACTTTAGAATACCCTGAAAAATTTAAGGATTCTTTAGAGCCCGTGCAAGCATATGCTTCTCCTCAGGATAAATCAAAATATACATTAGTTATTTATAAATTTAAGGATTATGACTTATAAGTTTTAATAAAAACAACCCAGTACATTAAAGTTATCAAAAACATTGCAACTGGATGCACCAACCAAGCTTTGTCTTTTGTTAAAATTAATTTTCTTAACGAATCTATTAGATTTGGAACTATTGTTAAATTTGAAATAATAAACAAAGAAGATATTAAAAATTCATTAAATGTTTTTGGCAGCCAAGAGTATTTTCTAAAATATTTATTTTTTGTATTATAATGTTTTACCCACATCCATCTTTTTCTTAAGAATTCTTTAAATGAAGTAATTGTTAGATGATGTGTAAATGCATTTTTTGGAATAGCTAATTTATTCTCCCCAATTTCACACAGGGAATAGATCATTTCAACATCTTGAACATAACCGCCAATTTTCCTTAATAATTCTTTTCTTACTAGAAATACATTTCCTCCGGTGCACAAGCAATTATTTAATTTTATATCATAAGTATAATATTTTCCTTCATTCTTTAAATTAATTCTATCTAAGGCCATTCTGCCTTCTAATGATCTGTAAGCAGCAAAAGGATCTGTTCCAACATAGCTTAAATATCTATTAGTTATGTTATCTTTTTTATTAATATATAGCTTGCACGCAACTCCGAATATTTTTTTATCTTTAATTAGAGGATAGACTAATTCTTTCAGGCAATTTTTTCCAATTAATTTATTGTCTTGATCAATAAATGCAATAATTTGCCCTTTGGCTTTTTTAACCCCTTGAAATTTACCCATTCCAGGACCTTCAGGAAATTGTTTTTTATTGTGGATAATCTTAACTTTATACTTCTTTAATAATTTTAAAGTGCCGTCAGAACTCCCACCATCAACACATATTACTTCAAAATTCTTATAAGTTTGGGAAAAAATACTATCTAAACATCTTTTAACTAGTTCTTTGTCGTTATAAGTGCAAATAATTATGCTTATTTTATTATTTTTCATTTTTTAATTAAACTTTTCAACATTCCTAATCCATATGAGAAATGTACTAGGAAAAAAACAAAAGGCAAAAACGGGATAAACAAAATATTTTTTTTAAACCCAATATAAATCCCGACTAGAATATCAATAAATACGTGCAATAAAATTGGCAATATGAACTGCCATGAAAATATCAGCGTTATTGGCAGCGAGATTATGTATAATGTAAAAACTGCTGGAATTATCATAACGAAATTAACATTTGTCTTATTAATCCATTCTTTTTTTAACCTAACATTTCCATACTTATAATGCTGTTTTAATAAAGTAAATATATCCGGCCTTCTTCTATGATAAATTATTAAATCTGGAGAATAGGCTATTTTAAATCCATTATCTTTCGCTCTAGAAAAAAACTCAGGATCTTCTCCAGGCCATAATTTTAAATTAAACCCTTTTAATTTTTTAAAAACATCTCTTTTTATAAAACAATTAGCAGAAGTTAAGCTTAATTCATCAGCATTTAAGTTTAATTTTCCTTTTTTGTATCTACTTGACATCTTATAGCTGCACCAAAAATTTTCTATGGCGCCTCCAAACATTTTAGAAAGGAATTTATCATCTCTTGGAGTTAGTTGGGGCCCACCAACAATATCTATATTATATTTATTAAAAAAATCTTCTGCTTTTTTTAATAAATCTTTATGAACAATACCGTCATCATCTATAAAAGATATTATTTTACCCTTAGCTTTTTTTATTCCATTATTTCTATTCTCGCTAGCATTGCTCCCTTTTTCAATTATTATTTCATACTTGTTTTTGTCATAATTTAAATCCTTAATGGAATTAAGAACTTCAGCATTTCTGTAAAGTGCTACTGCAATTATAATTGAAAATTTTTTCATTTTCTTGCGTAAACAATATAGTTTAATGTAAATACATCATTGTAGAAAATTTTATCAAGGTTTTTACCAATTATATTTAATAAAATAATAAAAGGCATTGCTATAAATTTAGGTAGGTTTTCACTTATTCCCCATACAATTAACTGCATTATTGATAATAAAGCACCGCCATTTGCCCTAATTTCAACGTTTTTAAATTTTCTAAATAAAATATCTTTTAGGGCATACTTAGTAAACCTAAAATAATCATAAGGTTCTCCATGCAAGGCAGCAGACATATGCGTAGTTAATAAACAAACCCCATTTTTCTTTAATATCCTATAAATTTCATCAATAACTTTTTGAGGATCTTGAACGTGCTCTAAAAGCTGAAAACAGACTACAGAATCAATAGAGCTATTTTTTAAAGGAATTTTTGTGGCGTCTGCAATTATATCTGGTTTTCCTGCATGATCAAACTTATCCAATTTAATATAATTTTTAGCGTTTTTAAAAAAATCTTTATAAGGAGATTTACCTGCGCCAATGTCAAGAACATCCCCATAAATTTCATTCGAATATCTTTTAATATGATCTCTTATCTCAGAAAAATGCAAGTAAATATCGTCTGTAATTTTTGGATTAGTATAAACCCTTAAAGGTCTTTTTATTCTTCCAGTCCATTTTTCCATAATTTAATTAAAAAGAAATAAATTTAAAAGAGCTTTTATTTAATCTAAAAATCTATACTTTAACAAATAGTATAAAGCTTTGAATCCATCTGGAATAGTAATCTTTTTTCCTTCTTTAAATGATCTTGAATTATAATTTATCGGGATTTCAACAATCTTATGACCTTTTTTGATTATTTTAGCAGTAATTTCAGGCTCAAACTCAAATCTTTTTGCCTTTAAATTTATAGAATTAATTACTTCTTTAGTCATCATCTTATAGCATGTTTCCATGTCTGTTATTTTTTTCAAATATAAAAAACTTGCAACAAGGGTTAGAAAGATATTTCCAAAATAATGTACTGGAATTTGAAATCCTTTTATTTTTCCCAGCATTCTCGAACCATAAACAACTTTGCTCTTTTTGTCTAATATAGGCTTAATTAATCTTTTATAATCTTCTGGATTGTATTCTAAATCACCATCTTGTATAATTAAAACATCGCCTGTAAAATATCTTAACCCGGTTCTTACTGCACTTCCTTTTCCGAGATTTTTAGTATGCGTTAAAAATCTGATATTCCTGTATTTTTTAACTAATCTATTAATTATTTTAACAGAATTATCTTTGCTTTTGTCGTCTATTACAATTAATTCTTTTTTTATTTTTCCCAAATCAACTTTTTCTACTTTGTCAACG
>CAYITI010000074.1:1419-3538 GCA_964366235.1 Candidatus Woesearchaeota archaeon | reverse complement strand
ATAATTTGGCTGGATTAATAATAGTTTAATCATTTTGCAACACCATTTTTACCATGTTTTTAGAAGTTAACAATTGTTTAAATATTTTTTGGTGATAAAAGTATTATAAAAATTCTTCTCTTAGTTTTCTTGTTTGTTTGATTATGTATTGTAAAACAAAAATAGTAACTTCATTTCCATGTGGAACCCAGGTTGTTAATATCTCTCCAGAAGGCAAAATTTTCTTGAAAGTAGTATGCTTTCTCGATCTTACTTTATTAAAACCATTTTTCTCTAGAATTTTAATTACCTCGTTTGTATTAAGCGGTCTGAGTTTTCCCATTTCGTCATCTCTTTTGGAAGTTTTGTGTGAATAAAAGAAAGTGATAACAACTCTGCCTCTATTTCTGGCTTAATAGTATCTTCGTCATTCAAATATTCATCAATTAAATCTTCCATATTTTCCTTAACTTCTTGTTCTGTCTTGCCTTGAGTGGCTATATCTAACTGAGGACATGAAGCTACATACCATTCTCCTTCTTTCATTATTACTATAGGAAAAGATATTCTTGTTTCCATATTGAATAAAATAATTAGTTATTTAAATAGTTTTTGATGATTTAGAATTCTTAATTTTAAAAACCCTCTTTCTTTCATGTTCTTATAAATTAATAAAAAATTAAAGTTTATAAGCTTTAATATCTTGTTTATTAAAATAGTAAAATGCCATATACTACGACTCATGTTTTAATTGGAATAATCTTAATAGAGTTATTTAGAGATTTTTTTATTAAAGATACGAAGAAATTTCCTAGATATTATATTTTAATAATGGCAATTGCAGCTATTTTTCCTGATTTTGAATATATTTTTCAAATTCCTTATTTACATAGAAGTTTTCTGCATTCATTGTTTATGCCATTAATATTTTTACTATTAGGAATTTTTAGTTATATATTAAAGATTAAAAGTAGAGAGGCTAGTAAGAAACATTTAAAGCTTCCAACAATCTTTTATATTTTATCAGCAGGTACTTTAATTCATATTTTACTTGATGTATCTTTAAGAGATGGAGCAATTCTTTTTTATCCTTTCTCTAAAAAAGTTATTGGTTTAAATTTAATATCCTTGATTCCATTATCTGAATCTTTGTCTTTAATTGCAATTGATACTTTATTGTTATTTTTCTGGATTTTCTGGATGGAGTTTAAATTAAAGATAAGTGATTACTTTTAGTTATATTTTAAAAATATAGATTTAGAATAACAATCTTTATAATAAGTAATTTCTTTCAATGAAAATGACAGAAAAAAATCGCGAGAAAGAATTAACTAGAAAAGCTACAGAAGATTTAGCTACAGAGATTAGTTCAACTCATTCTGATTTAGAGATTACCAATAACAAAGAAAAACCAGAGGTAAAATCTTTAGGAAAATACAACAAACCAGGATTTAAGGAAATAATCATGGAAAAACCAATAGAAATAGATGCGTCAGGAATTAAAAGACCTTGGATATTAGATCAAAAAGGATACTTTTTAATAAGACCAAATTTTGAGCTAGGAAAAGTAGAAGCCGCATTTTGTGATTTAAAAGAAAATAAAGTTAGGATTATTATAAGAGGAAATAATCCTGTTGAAGTATATACGGCAATTTTACAGGAAAATTTAATAAGTCTGCTAGATCACGCTGCCGATATTGGTGTTGAGCTAGAAAAAGCCCATATAGCTTTAAAAACAGGCAAGAAATACACTCAAGATAAAGTTGATTTGGAGAATTAAATTTTTAAGGATAACTTGCTTAATTAATATATGAAATTTGAAGACATAATTATGTGGGCAGTTGTAATATTTTTGATATTTGTGATTATCTACTTATTTGCTACAGGGAGGGCATTCACATGAAAACAGATATTAAAGAAATACTCTTTTGGATATTTCTTATTTTTTCATTAATATTATTGGCATGGATTGTATTTGGTGAAAGTCCAGAAGAGCTAATTTTTATAGTAACTATTTTTATCACAATATTATTAAAAATATGGTCCATAAGTGATAGACAAATTAGGTCAGAATGAGAGATTAAAAGAATGAGAGATTAAAAGAATGAGAGATTAAAAGAATGAGAGATTAAAAGAATGA
>CAYITI010000074.1:0-1319 GCA_964366235.1 Candidatus Woesearchaeota archaeon | reverse complement strand
GAGATAGTATAATCAGGATAGGAGGTAGTATTGTTAGAGTGGAAGATAACATATCTAGAATTGGAGATGATTTTAAAGAATTAAAAGAGCATATAAAGCAATCTTAATATATTTTTAATCTACTTTTTATTATATACCTTAATATAATTAATTTTATAAATGATTTTATTTAGTATTAATATGGATTATGTTAGATTTGACGGTAAACACTGGATTGCTAAACGCCCTAGAAATGGACCATTTTTATTTCATAGTTATGAATATGTTGCTGAACAAGCAAACCAAGCACTAGGAAAAAATGGAATTGTTGCTATACCAAATGCTCGGCCAGACGAATATAGATATGAAGAGTTTATAAATTCTGCATCAGGAATTAAGGAAATTGAGGATGGAAGAGCAATCTATGATTCTGGCCATGAAGTTTATTTTATGAAAGCGCAAAAAATTAATACTAATTTTAATAACATTCCAATTACATTTTTAGCCTATAACCTTCCTTTTGAAAAAAATATTGATGATAAAACTATTTTTAGAGCTTTAGAAGAATCCCATAAAAATAATTACATTCTTGGGATTACTCTTCCTTCATGTATCAGAAATCTTGAACAAGTATTAGAAAGCTATCCTTCATTATTAAACCATCTTGATTTTGTAGTTGGATATAGCGGAATTGCAGCTCTAAAAAAAACTAACATTCCTTCACTAGGATTCTATCAACAAAAAATTAAAGGAAAAACTTTTGATAATTCTTATTCAAAAGAGCATCATAAAATAGGAATAATTGCAGTAAGCGGCGGCCATCGAACTCCAAAAACTCTTTTAGGCAGGTTATTTAATGGTTTTAATCAAACTATAGGCAGCAGTTATACTAGAATTCCTGAACCATCAGATAATAATTTCATGGCTGATTTAAGAAAAAGCTTACAGCAAACAAATGAAGCTGATCATTATTTAGAAAAAATTTTTGCTGAAGCATTAAGGCATAAATTTTCAATAGATGTTTGGGATAAGACTGGATTGCCGCATTTTAAATAAAAATTATTTAATTTAATATCCTTTAAATTAAACATATTTTTTTAAACTCAGTTCTAATGATTAGAAAATGGGCAAATATACTGCTTATAACGAAGAAGTTGATAATTATATACAAGAAAATTATTTAAACAAAATAATAGAAAGTTTTGTAAAAGATTGTAATCCCATCTCTATATTATTATCTGGAGGTTTTGGAAAAGGGGAAGGAAGTTTACAATTCTTAAATGGAAAGCCTATTCCATTTAATGATTTTGATTTTTATGTTGTTACCAAAGAAAAATTAA
>CAYITI010000073.1:0-3539 GCA_964366235.1 Candidatus Woesearchaeota archaeon | reverse complement strand
TGGAATTTTCCATTTTGGCAGGTTTTTAGATTTGCAATTCCTGCTTTAACTGTTGGAAATACAATAATTTTAAGGCACTCTACTATAACATTAGGTTGTTCAGAAGCAATAAATAATTTATTTGATGAAGTTTTGCCTAAAAATACATTTCAAAATATTATTGGAACAACTGAAATCGCTGAAAAATTAATTCAAAATAATATTAATGGGGTTTCTTTCACAGGAAGCACAGATGTTGGAAGAAAAATAGGAGAATTAGCTGGTAAAAATTTAAAGAAATTTGTCTTAGAGCTTGGCGGAAGTGATCCTTTTATTGTTTTAAAAGATGCTGAATTAAATTTTGCATGTGGTTCTGCTATAACTTCAAGATTTATTAATACAGGGCAAAGCTGCATTGCTGCAAAAAGATTTATTGTTCATAAAGATAAAGCAAAAGAATTTACTAGTAAAATAGTTGAATTAACTAAAAATTTAAAAGTTGGAAATCCCCTTTATTTTGAAACTAATATTGGTCCTTTAGTAAGAGAAAAACAATTAATTAATTTAGAAAAGCAAGTTAATATTTCTTTAAAGCAAGGAGCTAAAATTTTAGTTGGTGGAAAAAGAATTAATAAAAAAGGTTATTTTTATATGCCTACTGTCTTAAGCAATATAAAAAATAATATGAATGTGGTAAAAGAGGAAATTTTTGGTCCTGTGATGCCTATTATGATTGTAAATAATGATGAAGAAGCAATTAAATTAGCAAATAATTCTGAATACGGACTTGGTGCAAGTTTATGGACTAAAGATTTAAGAAAAGCAGAAGATTATGCAAGCAAAATTGAATCTGGCTTTGTTTCAATAAATCAAATTGTTAAAAGTGATCCAAGATTGCCATTTGGAGGCATTAAAAATTCAGGGATTGGAAGGGAATTATCAAGATATGGATTATTAGAATTTTGTAACATTAAATCTGTGGTGATAAAATGAAGATAAGAAAAGCAAAATTAAATGATTTAAACAAATTGTATAAATTGATGAATTCTGCTAAAGAGATACAAACTACTAATAAAAAAGTTTATTCAAAAAATTTAATAAAAAATTGTATTAAAGATCCAAGCGTATATTTTTTTGTTATAGAGTATAATAAAAAAGTTATTGGTGTTTCTCTAGCAGCATTATGGAAAAATATAGGAACTTCTTATTGGGATTCTATAGTCATTGATAAAAATTTTAGAGGAAAAAAATTATCAAAGAGATTATATCAACATTATATAAATACATTAAAAAAGCATAACATAAAATATTTCTGGGGAATTGTTAAATACAATAATTATAAAATACAAAAAATATTAAAAAAATTTGGTATGAAAAGACAAAATTTATGTTATTTTTATGATAGAGAAATAAAATGAAAAGATTTGTTGTTTTAGGCGGTTATGGTAATATTGGGAAAGTTATTGTAAGAGATTTATATAATTCTTGTAAAGATTGTGAAATTATTGTTGCAGGAAGAGATTTGCAAAAAGCTAAATCATATGCAAATTCATTTAAAAATTCAAGAGTAAAATATGCTAAAGTTGA
Source organism: Candidatus Woesearchaeota archaeon (assembly GCA_964366235.1). Classification (GTDB taxonomy): domain Archaea; phylum Nanobdellota; class Nanobdellia; order SCGC-AAA011-G17; family GW2011-AR20; genus GW2011-AR20. The sequence continues at coordinate 1,973 of CAYITI010000073.1, read as the reverse complement.
TGTTACTAACATTCAAGAAACTTCTAGATTATTAAAGAATGCAGATGTTTGCATTAATTCAGTGCAATATTACTATAACTTATATGTTATGAAATCTTGTTTAATTGCTAAAACAAATTACATTGATTTAGGCGGATTGTTTCATATGACAAAAAAACAATTAAAATTAGATAATAAATTTAAAAAGATAAATAAAATTGCAATTTTAGGATGTGGCAGCACTCCCGGAATAACAAATATAATTGCTTCTTATGGCAGTTCTTTGTTAAAATATGTAAATGAAATCCATATTAGTTTTGGCGATTATGATAAAACTAAATATAATCAACCGTTTGTTTTACCTTATACAATGCAAACTTTATTTGATGAGTTCATGTTAAAGCCAGCTTTATTAAAAAATAGAAAACTAATATTTGTTGAACCAAGAAGTGGAGAAAAAATAATTGAGTTTCCAAAACCTGTTAAAAAATTAAAAGGATTTTATACCTTGCATTCAGAACTAGCAACATTTCCAAGTTCATTTAATTTGAAAGAATGTTCATTTAGAGTAACATTTCCAGAAGATTTTTCAAATAAGATTAAATTTTTAATTGATGCTGGATTTGCAAGTGATAGAGAAATTGAGATTGATAATGTAAAAATTAAAGCTCGTGATTTTACATCTAAATTAATGGATCAATGGTTGCCAAAACCAAATACTATGATAGATGATTTAGAATATCTAAGAGTGGAAATTATTGGAAATAAAAAATTAATTTTAGATTGCTTGACTAAAACAAATAAAAAATATAATCTCCCTGCTGGAACTTATGATACAGGTGTTTCGCCAAGCATAATTGCACAATTTATTGCTTATAATAAAATTAAATTTAGAGGGGTAAGAGCACCAGAATTTATTATACCAGAAATAGAATTTTTTAAAGAGCTTAAAAAAAGAAATGTTTATATCTATTTAAATAATAAAAGAATAAATTAAAAAGAGGAATAAATGAACAAATTTAAAAAATCCCAGGAATTATTTTTGGAAGAGCAGAAATATTTGCCTGCAGGAACAACTTCTAATGCAAGATTATGGAAAAATGTTTGTCCAACAGATGTTCCTTGTGCAATATTTGGAAAAAAAGCTAGAGGCGCTTATATTTGGGATGTTGATGGAAATAAATATATTGATTACAGACTAGGTTTTGGTCCAATTATTCTTGGTCATGGTTATAAAAAAGTTCTTGATGCGGTTAATAAAGCTGAAAAAAATGGACTAGTTTATGCTTTAGACAATGAACTTGAAATAAAAGTTGCTAAAAAAATTAATAAAATTGTTAAATGTGCTGAAATGATGCGTTATGCTAATTCAGGAACAGAAGCTACAATGACCGCTATTAGGATTGCAAGAGCTTATACAAAAAAAGAAAAAGTTTTGAAATTTGAAGGTCATTATCATGGTCATCATGATTATGTTTTATTTTCTTTAGCAAAACATATAAAATCTGATTCTGGCCATAGACCAATTCCAGCTTCATTAGGAATTCCTCATGATATTAATAAATTAATTTTTATAGAAGAATGGAATGATTTTGATGGTGTTGAAAAGACAATAAAAAAATATCATAAAGAAATTGCTTGTATTATTTGTGAACCTGTAACTGGTAATGTTGCTGTTATTCCACCAGAACCGGGATTTTTAAATCATTTACGTGAATTATGCAATAAATACAATATTGCTTTAATTTTTGATGAAGTTAAAACAGGTTTTAGATTAGCATTAGGAGGAGCTCAAGAAATTTATAATGTTACTCCTGATTTAGCTACATTTGCAAAATCTCTGGGCAATGGTTATCCAATTGCTTTAGTTGCTGGTAAAAAAGAATTTATGCAATTAATTGGGCCGGGTCAGAATAAAGTTTTTCACGGAGGCACATATTCCGGGAATCCAGTTTCAATGGCTGCACCAAATGCAACATTAGAAGAATTACAAA
>CAYITI010000072.1:0-3595 GCA_964366235.1 Candidatus Woesearchaeota archaeon | reverse complement strand
ATATCTCCTTCAATAGCATCACATGTTTTCTTTAATTTATTAACCGCACGCTTTAATTCGATAATGTCTTTGTCTTTTAATGGTTTAATATTGATTAATGCTATTGTAGTTCCCTCTCTTAAGGCGTCTAATGCTGGTTTTATATCCGCAAAATCTTCAATAAAAAAAGGTCTTACTAAAATTCTAGCCTTTGGACCTTTATCAACATTGGTATCGATTTCAACATAATCTTCGCCAAAATCATCATCAAAATCAGAGTTTTTACCAACAGTTCTAAGAACTTTTTCCTTGACTTTCATATATAGATCTCTCATTTTTGTCCTCTTAACTCTTTAATAATAACAGCTTGTATATAAATATTTCTATTGATAACCCCCAAGTACGCCAATAATGTTTAGTATTTCAATCCTAGTATAAGGTGGGATATTTTTATCATTACTTACATCATCTAGCTCTTGCAAAACACTATTAATCTTTAAAGAGATGTCCTTTTCATTATTTGTCAGACAACAAATTGCGTAATTAATTTTAGCCTTTACATTTCTCGGAACGCCATTATCATCTTTTATTAAGTTTAATGTAGCTAAGATTAAATCAATTTGTTCTTTTACCATCTTTTTTTAAATTTCTTAGAACTTCACTTTGAAGTTCTTGAGCCCTCTCTTTTAATTTATTATCTTGTTTTTCTATATTTTTAATTCTTAAATCAAATATCTCTTTTTCTTCTGATAAATCTTTCTTTAATTTTTCTTTATCTATCGCTACTAAAAGATTTCCAATGATCTTATATGATTGTTTTTTTGTTTGTTCTAGTTCTTTTGAAGCACTTTCATTTTCTAATAATCTGGCTTGAAAATTCTGCTTTTGAACTAATAAATTAGATAGATTTTGCTCTATTAATTGTAATTCTTGGACTTTTTTTTCTGATTCCTTATCCATTTTATTCTGTCTTAACAACTGAAGAAATTACCTTTGGTTTAAATAATATTTTAGAACCACAATAAGGACATCTTACTTTTTTCTTTAGATATTCTGCCTTAATTACTTTTCCACAATCAAAACATTTATGCACAACCATTTTATATTTCGTAAGCCCTTCCAGTAAATTTTGATTCACATGATCTACAAAACCAAATTCCAGCTACCAACCTTTTCACCCTTTTTTTATTGCAATAAGGACATTTATGCCATTGCTTTAACTTTTTTTCTATTTCAGCAACTTTTTGCCTTAACCTTCTTCCATAACGCGCACCAAAACGCCCGGTGCTTCCTACCTTTTTTGTTGCCATTATTTTTATAAATACATGGTTATTTTAAAAAGGTTTTGGTGAATGGGGATGCCCGGATTTGAACCGGGGTCTAGTGGTCCCAAACCACCAAGCCTAAATTGCTTATCTTATAAAGATTCCAAGCTAGCCGACATCTATACGTCTTTTTTTAAAGATCCCGTAATATGGCCAGCATTTTATTTTAATTAACCAACTTCTTTTATAAATTTATTTATTGCTGATAAATAAAAACTATTGAAGAATTATTTTTTACCTTTCTTCTCTTCTTTAGCAGGAGCCTTTCCAGCTTCTTTTCCTTCCGGTTTTGCTTCAGCAGTTTTTCCAGCAGGAGCCTTTCCAGCTTCAGCAGGAGTTTCTCCTTCCTTGGCAACAACTTTCTCTTCTTTAACTTCTTTCTTTTCTGCAATTTTTTCAGCAAGAGCTTTTTCTTTTTCAAGCTCTTTTTTGATTTCACGATTTATTTCTTCTAATTGCTTTTTGAGTTTAATTTTTTTCTCTTCATCAATTTCAGTAGTTTGTGAATCAATTTGTTTGTCATAAATTCCAGCATCGATATCTTTATTGATATCAACAGCCTTCTTACTTTCAATTAATATCCCCAAAGAATTACAACTTCCAATGACATTTTTAACAGCAGCTTTTAATGATTTAACTAACATTGAATCTTTTTTCATTAATGCAATTTTAATTACTTGTTCTATTCCTAAATTTCCAATTTTTTCTTTATCTGGCGTACCTGATCCTTTTTCAACATTAATTTCTTTTTTGATTAACTCAGAAACAGGTGGCGTTCCAATTTCAATATCAAAATTTTTTGATTTAGAGTCTACAATAACCGTAACAGGAATCTTCATACCTTTAAAATGAATTGTTTTATCATTAATTGAATTAATTATATTCATAATATTCATTCCCAAAGGACCAATTTTTTGTGCCAATTGTGGTCCTGGCGCAACTTTTCCACCTTCTACCATTAATTCAATCTTTTCTTTACTCATCTTCTTCTAATTTATTTTCTTCTCCTTCTCTTCTAATAACTTTAATAGAATCCATTTTAACTGTAATTGGTATTGGAACAGCTGCTTCAAGCAATTCAACAACAACTTCTTCTTTTTGTTTATCAATTCTAGAAATTTTAGCCTTTTCACGTTTAAATGGCCCAGAGATAATCTCAACAATATCATTTTTCTGGATATTAAACTGTGTTTTAGCTTGTTCTAGCATATGTTCAATTTCTTGATAATTAACAGGATTGGGCAATAAACCACGTGCATAAGGCACACCCCTAAATGATTGTTCAGCATCTTCTATCGTCTCAGCTTCTATGAAGATGTAACCTTTCATTCCATGGGGCCTTACCAAACCATAAACATTAAGCTCTTTTTTTTTAGCATTTGAACTAACAAATTCTAGAACTTGTTCTTCTCTATTAGCAGTTGTTCTTAAAGCAAATATTTTACTCATCTTATTAATTGTGAAATTAAATGAACAATGAATCCAAAAAATCCTATTACTAATGCTCCGATGCCCGCTACTTTTGCAATTGTTTTAAATTCTTCGTTGCTTGGTTTTTTTGTTAATTTAAATACCCTGATGCTTTCTATTATAAAATTTTTCAATCTTCCCTTTAAACTAGGATGTTGAAATTCTTGTTCGAACATATTTAAAAACCTAAAAAACACATTTATAAATCTTGCTAAATAAAAAACTAACTTATAAATTCAATACCAAGTTCATTTTCAATTTCTTTCTTTCTCTTTCCTGAATCTCTTCTCGGACCGAGAATTTGAGGGCTACTTACCCCTGTAACAATTAACATAGCTCTTATTGTTTTTTCCATGTCCTCTGAAATCTGCGCTCCCCATATTATTCTTGCATCCTCATCTAATTTTTCAGAAACAGTTTCAACTACTCTTCTAGCCTCTTCTAATGTCATATCTGGTCCACCCATAACATTGATTAAAGCGCCATTTGCACCAGTAATATCAACATCCAATAAAGGATTACTCAATGCTTTTTCAACAGCTTCTACAGCTCTATTTTCGCTGTCACTCTCCCCTACGCCAATCATCGCTACACCACCCTTTCCCATGACAGTTTTTATATCAGCAAAATCTAAATTAACTAAACCAGCTTTTGTAACTAACTCAGCTATCCCTTTAACAGCATTTGTTAGAATTTCATCAGCAATTTTAAATGCAGTATGCAATGGCAAGTCTGGGGCAAGTTCGAGCAATTTATCATTTGGAATTACAATTAATGTGTCTACGATATTCTCTAATTTTTCTAAACCAATTAAAGCGTTT
>CAYITI010000071.1:1759-3630 GCA_964366235.1 Candidatus Woesearchaeota archaeon | reverse complement strand
TTTTTATTGTTGATTTTAAATTTATCTTCTTGGTCATAAGTCAAAATCAAACCGGTATATAGTTTAAATTTTTCTAAGGCTTCTACCAATCCGTTTATCTATCTGTTTTTGTTATCCTCATTCAAATCATAACAGACTTGAATTGCCTTGGTAACTTTTGTTCCCTCTTTTATAACAAAATCACATTCCCTCTTCTCATGAAAATAAAAAATATCGCCGTGCTTTTTTCTTAAATTTACAAATGCCATATTCTCGAGCATTTTTCCTTTATCCTGGGAAAATGAAGCAGAATTAATGTTTGTTAGTCCATTATCAATAGAATACACTTTCTTTAGATTAACAAGCTGCTTTTTTAAAGAGTAATCGAACTTTGAAACCGTAGATAATAAGTAACTATCTTCAAAATAAGAAATAAAAGATATTGCACTATTTGTAGACCCTAAATTAAACAATTTTTTTAAATTATTATAAGAGAATTCCTTTCCAACATTTGTTAATAGATACAGAGCCATTTCATTCAGTACTTTTAAACTTCTAAGTTTATATCTTAAAGCGATGTCTCTTGTAATGATATCCTTAAATAATTCCTGCAATATTTCTGGTTTTCTTAATTTTAAATATTCTGGGAATCCTCCATTTACAAAATACTCCTCAAATGAGACTATGCCTGGCTTTTTTTTGTTTAGGGTTAGGAATTCGTTGTAAGAAAAAGGGAACAATTCAAATTTTAAGTGTCTGCCTGTTAATTTTGTCCCAAGTTCTTTACTTAACAATGATGCATTTGAGCCAGTAATAACAACATATTTCCTATTATCTAGAATTTTTCTAACAAATAGCTCCCATTTTTGGACATTCTGAATTTCGTCAAACAAGTAAACTCCTTTCTTTCCGTATTCTTCTAAAAAAATCTCATTTAGTTTTTGAAAATCTTCAACTTCAAAATTTAACGCCCTTGGATCTTCAAAATTAAAATAATAGAAATCTTTAATTTTCTTCATAAGCTGTTTTAATAATGTACTCTTGCCGCATCTCCTTATACCAGATAAAACAATCACAAATGGAACATTAACATTTATATCTTTAATAAGCTCTCTTTCCACACCAGTTTCGACTAAATCTAAATTTTCCCTTTGCGCCAAGACTATATTTCTTAATGTTTCTTTTAATATCATAAAAATGGTAAGGCGATGCTCTTTATAAATCTTTTCATTGCTAATGCACACTTTTGTTCATTATTAATAGGCAATAAATACCTTAGAACAAAATTAATTTTCTCATATTGCCTATTTTTTATTAAATTAATTACGATTAAACTAATATAAAAATGTTACCGTGCCTTAGTATACGACAAAAGTTTTAACTTATCAAATTTCGCTTGTTGATTTTCAAAAAGCATAGAAATTAAAACAAAATTTATGTCGCTGACTACCTATTTAAAAAAAGATCTTTAATAGGGGCGGGCTATATAGGGGGGTTTTGATTTTGCTAGCTATTCCCATGTATATAATTTTAGCATGTTCTCGTTAATAAGTTGAAGCATTTTATCTTGGCTGAGTACAGATTTCCTTATATGGGGATCTTCAGCAATATAATACCCTGCTGAGAATAGCCTATAGTATTTCTTATCATTTATTTTAACTATTTCACGTATACCAGTTACATGATATTTGGGGATAACAGTTTCTTTGTCGGGAGTCTTACTAAAAAAAACAAAAGTTAATATAGTAATTTCTACTCTAAAAAACCTTCTAAAAAAATGATAGTTTCATATCCCCTCTTTTTTCTTAATTTTAAGTAAATATTATATTATTTAAAAATTTGCTTATAGTTAATTATTTTATCTAAAACCTCTTTTCTTACTTTTTCAAAAT
>CAYITI010000071.1:0-1749 GCA_964366235.1 Candidatus Woesearchaeota archaeon | reverse complement strand
ATTTCTACCCTAAAAAACCTTCTAAAAAAATGATAGTTTCATATCCACCTCTTTTTTCTTAATTTTAAGTAAATATTGTATTATTTTAAATATTATATTATTTAAAAGTTTTGCTTATAGTTAATTATTTTATCTAAAACCTCTTTTCTTACTTTTTCAAAATTTGGTAGTTCGCCTATTATAACATCTTTTAGGTCTAAATTCCAGTTTTTTCTTTTTTCTTCAATTTTAATAATCAATTTTTTCTTATTATATTTTTTATGATACAATTTCAATTTTTTGTTTATATCATCAATATTAAAACGAACTCCTTTTTTTAATAAAAACCAAGCATCATACAAGTCGCGTGCTTTATCCCTAGTTAAGATTGCCCTAATTTTTTCTGCAAAAATCTCATTTAAATTCATAACAAAAACATCAAATGAAGTTATATCTCTATATTGAGAAAAAATCTTTTCTTGTTCTAGTTCGTATAAGGGTTTTTCTTTTAAACTTAAGTTAATTGTAATTAAAGATAAATCGTATATACCCCCCTTATATAAAGGACCTTTTAATTCTAATTTTATATTTTTTTGATTTCTATACTCATTTAACTCCTTTATTTTAGCATTAATGCCTATATCTCTTAGATCATTGATAACATTTCTTAATAGCTTCTGTAGATCTAATTTATGGTGAATTAATGTAAAATCTAGATCTTCACTAAATCTATTCAAGCTATGTAATTTATACAAAGCAGTGCCTCCTTTAAAGGCTAGGTTTTTTCCAGAAGATTTATACAAAATAAATAAAAGCATTTCTAATAAATAGTCCTTTTCTGTATTTTTTATATTTAAACCTTTAATCTTTGATGCTTTCTCGAGTTCTTCTATTTCAATCATTTAGTATCAACTTCCATTTTTTATTTTTCTTACCTTTATTTATTTTTGAATAAGCTAATGAGGTATATGTTAAATCAATATGGTTTTTTAGTTTTGGGTAAATATTATAATTTAATCGCTCTAATAAAAAACCAAATCTTTTTATTAACGAGGAATTGTTTATCCTCTTTAAATATTTTATTATCTTATTAACATTTAAAATTTTGATATTCTCCTTTAGTATGTCTTTTATCTCGAAAAGAGATATTTTTTTTAATAAAGCTAAATCAATTAAAGCCTTTTCTTTATCAGCTATTAATATTTCAAAATTATTGTATCGAATTTTTTCAAAACCAAAAAAGTTTTCATTTTTTATTTTTATAAATTCTATTAATGTATTAAAGAACTTAATTGGTTTTTTATTTTTTACAGTAATTACCTGTATTTTCTGAGGCACTTGTTCGGTCATTTTATAAAAATTAAGTGCACTTAAGCATGAGATATAAGAAGGCCAAGTTATTCTCGAAGATATTAAGAATGGATCGTTATACAAAGTATACTTATTTTTTTCTATCTTAAATATTTTAAAATTTTTATTTAGTCTATATCTAAATAAGTTTACGTATCTTTGATTCTTATTAATAAAATAATTAAGTATTTTTGTATCAAATACTACATACTTCTTTAACTTCTCATAAACCTCTATAGATTTTATCATATCTTGGAAAATAATTTACCTGTTTATAAATGTATCTAAATTTTAATATTAGATAATTATCATTTTTGATAATTATAATATATACTTTTTTAGGTGGAGATATTCTCTTTTTTTCGATTATTTATTGTTAAAAAACAAAATAAAAAGACTTTCTAAAGGTTATTATACCAT
>CAYITI010000070.1:0-3701 GCA_964366235.1 Candidatus Woesearchaeota archaeon | reverse complement strand
ATAATACCTATTACAATAATGTAATATATGTTACAAAAAAGTAGTATGTATCGGACAGCTGAATTTTTCTTTATTAATCCTAGTAAAGAGCATTATCTTATGGATATAAGCCGGAATATTGGTTTAGCTCACACTTCTATTAAAAAAAATCTGAAAGAATTAGTAAAATTAGGCATAATCAACAAATATACTGAAAAAAAAGGAGGGAGATTATTCCCACTCTATAAAGCGAATTTGGACAATAAGCTGTTTAAGAGATATAAGCTTATTCACAATCTTTCATTCATTCTCGAATCTGGCTTGGTTGATTTTATTGAAGAAAAGCTAATGCCTAAATCTGTTGTGTTATTCGGAAGTTATTCCAGAGGAGAAGACACCGAAACTAGTGATATAGATTTATTTGTTGAGTGCAAAAATGAAGAACTGAACCTTAAAATTTTTGAAAAAAAACTTGGGAGAAAGATAGAATTACATTTCAATGAAAAATTTATATTATACCCAAAAGAACTAAAGAATAATATTATAAATGGAATTGTATTAATCGGTTTTTTAGAGGGATATAAATGATTACAAAAGTCAAGCCAGATAATCAAAAATCAGAATCACTAAAGAAGATGGCAGAGATAACATTACAAAGATTAGCTAAGACTGATATGCAATTATACCCAAGCAATACACTACTTGATTTTTATGATGCCATTCATAGATTGGTTGAGGCACTAACTTTGCGAGAAGGTATTAAAATAAAGGGAGAGGGTGCACATCAGGAACTTATTGATTATATTGCTAAACAAAAAAAGATTGATGAGCAGGAAAGACAATTCCTTCAACAAATGAGGGAGTATCGGAATAGAATCTCTTATGAAGGATTTATAATACATAAAAATTATATTGATTTGAATAAAGAGAAAATACAAAAAATAATTAAGCATCTTTTTGATCAGTTAAAATAAATCGTTTTTACAGAAACTTGCAGATCTTCTTTAGGTTTTATAATATTCTCCTTTTAACAATAAAGCATCTTTCTCTATATTCGGGCTTTCACAAGTAACAACCCCTTTTAATTTAAATTCCTTCCAAATTTTTATTAAATCTTTATAATTAAAATCACTCTCCTGTAAATTTAGATGATTTCTTTCTCCAGTTTCATTATAATTTATACCTTGACAATGAAAATGAACATTTTCTAATGCATTTTTTCCTAATTTTTTTTCCATCAAAATTAAAATTTCTCTGAATTCTTCTACAGAATTATATCTTCCATTATTATAGGCATGTATATGACTCCAATCTATACAAGGCAAGACATTTTCAAATTCCGAGCTTAAATCAATTAATTCCTTAATATTTCCAAATTGCTTTATTTTTCCAGCTGTTTCTGGTCTTATCCATATATCAATATTATTTTCTCTTAAGTTTTTCATAATTAAATTTAAAGCTTCTTTAACTTTATTATAAACATCTTTTGGATCATCTTTTAAATAATAAGCTGGATGAAAGCAAATTGAATATGCACCACATAAATAACCGATTTTAGCACTTTGAATTATTCTAGAAATACTTGCGTGCCATTTTGGTTTTTCTTTTGCATTTAAATTAATGTAATAAGGACCGTGAACTGTTAATATAATATCATTTTTTTTGGCAACTTGATTAACTTCAGGAGCTTTTTCCTTTGTAATATTTATAGAATGCACAAATTCTAGTTCTAATGAATCTAAGTTTAATATTTTAACTTGGTTTATACCATTTATCGTATCTCTAGGATTGGTGCTTAAAGGTATTCCCGCAGTTCCAAAATTTAATTTATCTATTTTGATCATTAGATTTAAGAGAAATTTTAGTTTATAAATATTTTTTATAACCTTCTTTCTCAATTTTTTCTGCTAATTTATAACCCCCTTCATCAACTACATTTCCATTAATCATAACATAAACTCTATCTGGTTTAATATATTTTAAGATCCTATTATAATGAGTAATAATCAAGAATGAATTTTCTTTATTTTTCAGGGAATTAATCCCATTAGCAATTATTTTCAAAGAATCTATATCTGTTCCGCTGTCTGCTTCGTCGAGAATTGCAAGTTTAGGATTTAAAACAGCTAACTGCAGTATTTCTGCTTTTTTCTTTTCTCCTCCGGAAAATCCATCATTTAAATATCTCGAAACAAAACTTTTATCAATTTTAAGCAGATTCATTTTTTCATCTAATAATCTTCTAAAATCCATCAAAGAAATTTTATTCCCGTTTAATGAGTTATAAGCTGTTCTTAAAAAATTACCCAAGCTAACTCCTGGAATTTCTTGAGGATATTGAAAACTTAAAAATAAACCTAGTTTGGCCCTTTCATCAACTTTCAAATCTAAAATATTCTTATTTTTATAAAGAATTTTGCCGGATTTAACCTCATAATTCGGATTCCCCATAACAACATTTGCTAATGTGCTTTTTCCAGAACCATTTGGCCCCATTAAAGCTACAACTTCACCTTCATTTACTGTTAAATTTAATCCTTTAATTATCTCTTTTCCATCTACATTTACATATAAATCTTTGACAATTAATTCATTTTTCATATTCTTGAATTCCTTTTTGCAAAGTTGATAATGATAATAAAGCACATTTTAATCTTGTTGGAGTGAGCTTTATGCCCAATAAATCAATTATTTTATCTTTTGTTATCTTCTTAACTTCATTTAATTTTTTATTTTTAATATGATCAATTAACAAATCTGCACTTGCTTGGCTTATTGCACATCCTTTTCCAATAAATTTAGATTCCTTAATCTTATTTTTCTCTAATTTTAATTCAATTTGTATTTCATCGCCGCATAACGGATTGCTTTCCTTACTTTGTATAGTTGATTTTAATAAAACTCCAAAATTCTCTGGATTTTTATAATGTTCCAATATATTTTCACGGTAAATATTCATATTTTAAACACCTTTTTAACTTCCAATAAGGCTTTTACAACTTTATCAATATCTTTTTTTGTATTATAAATATAAAATGAAATTCTTGCACTAGCGGAGATATTTAATTTTTTATGAAGAGGCATAGCGCAATGATGCCCAGCCCTTATACAGATCCCATAATCATCTAAAATACTTGCAATATCATGAGGATGTATTCCTTTAATATTAAAAGAAATTAATCCTGTTCTTTCATCTGCATTTCTTGGTCCATAAATTTCCAAGTTGTTAATCCCTGATAATTTTTTTAATGCATATCTTGTTAAATTAATCTCATGCTTTCTAATTTTATTCATTCCAATTTTATTTAAATAATCTAAAGCAGCAGAAAAAACAATTACATCTGCAATATTCGGAGTTCCCGCCTCAAATCTTTCTATTGTATCAATAAAAGTGGTATCATACTTTGTAACCTCTTTTATTGTTCCCCCGCCTGTTTGATAAGGCTTCATTTTATCAATTAATTCTTTTCTTGCATATAATACCCCAACACCCGTGGGGCCGAGCATTTTATGCCCCGAAAAGCAATAAAAATCACATCCTAAATTTTTAACATCAACTTTTAAATGCGGAATTGCCTGAGCTCCATCCACAAATAACAGTACATTATATTTTCTACATATTTTAGAAATTTATTTTATTGGGTTAATCTTGCCTAAAACATTCGAATCATGTGTTATTGCAAGAACCTTAAATTTTTTTGATTTTATTTTATCTTTTAATT
>CAYITI010000069.1:0-3742 GCA_964366235.1 Candidatus Woesearchaeota archaeon | reverse complement strand
TATTGATTTTTTCATTTATTATAGCTCTAAAAAATGAATGATAATTTTGATATTTTTTGCGTTCTTGTCTCCCTTTACATTTAATTTGATTAATCTCTAAAATCTCTTTTTTAGTACATCCGCAATTAACGCAGATTGGACCTCCTAATTTTTCTATGGCTTTTTCCCTTAATCTTTTTTTATAATCAAATTTATTTGGATTATATTCTGGATGGGTTTTCCTATATTCTCTCATGCGGTTTTTTTGACGAAGCGCTAATTCAATACCTCCTTTATGCCTCCCCCAATTCTCGTCTAATTCTTTTATAATAAATTTCTTAATTTTCTTCTTATTCAGTTTCAAAAAATTTAAAATTAAATTTAACCGATTATCTGATAAAAGCCTATGCTCTCTACGATAATAATTTATTGTCTGACGCGGAGTTTCTATGATTTCACCAAGTTTTCTTTCAGAACCTGCTTTTGCAATTGCCTTTTCTAATAGCCAATTCTGCTTTCCTTTATAGAATTTAACCCTTCTCATCGTCGATAGAATTAAGATATTCTTATTTATAAACATAACTGATGCAGTTGTCACTTGGACAATTGGGAACTAATATATATTTTAGAGAATATATGATATATTTAAATATCTTACTAAAATCTCTCCATTTTTCTAACTTCACAAACACTTAATGGATAAATTTTTTTTAATATGGTTTTTAATTCCTTTTGCAGATTATGGAAAGCTAAATCTGCTATTAATGTTTTATATTCTGATTTTTTGCAATAATCCTGTAAATATTCACGGGATTTATGGCGTATCGAACTTAAAATAGAGTGTTTTGTTTTAGCTTTAGTTAAAATTAATGTTTTTATTTTGACATTTATATCGTCCTTTGTTTTATAAATAAAAGAATCATCCATTTTTTCTTTAGCTGGCTTTATTAATCTTTTAATATAAGTAGAAAGCATTTCATAAGAGATAACATCTGCATCAGCTTGGTTATCTTTAACATTTATTATCTTAAACTTGATCTTAATATTTTGGGACTTTGGATCTTGAGTAACATTGGCTAAGTTAACTTCTAAAGTTCTCCCTATTAATTTAGCATTTTCATTTCCTAATGTTTCCCCTATTTCAAAATTTTTAAATTCCGGTCCTGCAATTACAGTAAACCATTTTTTCTTCTTCTTTAAAATCTGGGTCTCAGCCATGATTAAACACCTCTTAAAATAATTAATAAACTTTTCTATTTAAAACATTCAAGGTTCTTTCAATAAATTCCTGTTCTTTTTCTATAGGAATTAAGCAACCGCAGGCATGCCTATGTCCGCCTGTTTCCCATTCATCTTTGGTAATTTGTTTCAATATCCCTCTTAAATCAACTTCCATCTCGCTATTTTCATTGCATAAACGCATACTAACCTTGATGTTATTGTCCTGTGTATAAGCCATTGCGATTAAGATTGTACCTTCCCTATAAATATTTGATCTTGAAATAATGCTTGTAATGGTTCCGATTAATGTATCTCTGATTTTATTTTCAGCATTTATAATTACAAAATTATTGTCTTTAATCAATTTATCTTTGTTTTCATAAAACCAGTTTAAGGAATTTACTAATTCAATTTTATATTCCCTCATTAGTTCATTAGCTTTTTCTCTAAGATTTTTATTTCCTAAACATACTCCTATTCCAATGCTTGGTTTTCCTAACCTGCCACAACAATTTAGCAAGGTGCTAAATTCACGGGCATCTTTAGTAAAACTCTCTTCCTCCTCTTCTTTTAACAGGTAAATATCCGAGAATACATCGGTAGGATTTTTCTCACTTCCCAATCTTTTTAGAATTATTCCTGTTGTCAATTTTTTTAATTCTTCTTCTGTTAAATTAACCAATTTTTTTAATTTATCATTTTCTTTTATATTAATCCCTAAATCATTTAAAAAATTAATTGCACCTTCCTCGCTTCCAGTAACTCCAGGGATAAACGGTTCTGTACTAAATTGAAGTATTTTATGCAACGGTTTTGTCTGAGCACCAAACATTTTTAATCCTCTTCTTACTTCAATTTTATCTTCATTAATAGCGTCATCTAAAATTTCTTTATTCAAATTTTCAAAAGTTTGAATATCTCCAATTGAGCCTATAACTGCTAAATGCGCCAGATCCTTATTCTGGGGATTGAGAGTTTTAGAGAATAAATAGGTTATACCGGAGCCGCAGATTTGAGAAGAAGCATCATCGATATCAGACAAATGTGGATTAACATGAAAGATATTCGGATAAATTTTTGTATCATCAGGGATATGATGATCAAAGATAAAAATTTTTCTATCATTTAAATATTTATTAATTAACATTACATAGCCAGAACCAAGATCTGTAAATATAAAAGTGTTATAGTTTTCTAAACTTAAATTTTTTAAAATACTTTCATTCAATTGTTTAACAATGCTTAAAACGAATTTTTTATTCTCGCGTTTTAACATCTTGGTTATTATAGAAGCAGAGCTTAAACCATCACAGTCTAAATGGCTAACAACGCGAATTGGCTTATTATCTAATAATTTAAATTCTTCAACGGCCTTTTCAATTAACTCTTGCATTATTATCTAATAAGAAGTTCTGCAGTTTTATGGTCATATTTCCAACTTTCAGGTAATTTCCTTAATCTTTTGTAATACTTGACTAACCTGTGAATTTTACTGTTTGTTAACAATAAACCTCTTTTAGCATGCATATCATGCTTATTTATATCTAAATGTTTTTTAATTCTAATTTCATTTTTTATTAAGTAAGATAAATCATCAGGAATTTCTGAAGCTAATTTATTTTCTTCTAAAATTTTATTTAATTTCTTTTTTAATAGATCTCTAACGCTAGGCACACCATAAGTATCTCTTAAAATCATGCCAATTTCGCTTTGATTTTTATCCTGTTTAGCTAATTTAATTATTAATTGCTCTACTTCTTTAGCAGAATATCTTATCCAGGTTAATTTTCTTTTCTTAACTGGCTTTTTGCTTCCAGCTTTTCCTTTTTTACCTGAATACATTCTTCCCATTTTTGTAATTTAACCTAGAACTAAGCTAGGCATAAGTAAGCCTTAACCGACTTATCCTAAAATTTTTCTTGAATTATAGATTTATAAATTTGTGCTTTATAAACCATATCATTTGGCCTGACTTTATCGTCAACTTTAATCCCAATAGAATCTCCTTTTTTAGCTTCTTTAACAGATTTGTGCTCAATCTGAATTGAAGTCACTTCCTGAGTTAAATCAGTTGTATTCCCTTTAATCCTTATTTTATCTCCAATTTTTAGTTTATTAGTCAAGTCTATAGCAGCTACTCCAATATTTGAAAAATAACTGCTTACCTTCCCAATAATTTTCGGTTCAACCATATAAAAAGGAAAGTAAAAGAAGTTTATAAACGTTTTGATGATAAAAATTAATTTTGAGCAAATAAAAAAGATTTAAATAATAGAAACAATTCTTATTTTATAGAAATGAATCAAGAAATTTTGAATCTTGCAGTATTGCATAACATTTCGTCGGTAAAAGAGGAGGGTGATATTAAAGTATTCTATTCTTTTCCTCAAGATGTTGAAATAATCAAGACTCTAAAAAAATTGCGGTATAATATTTCATCTCATTTTTATGAAGAAGATAAAATAAATGTTTTAAAAAAAGATTCTGATTTAATATTTAATTTATGCGATGGATTTAGTAATTCAGAAGATGAATATAGGTT
>CAYITI010000068.1:0-3754 GCA_964366235.1 Candidatus Woesearchaeota archaeon | reverse complement strand
GTTCTTAGTTGTACTGCACTCGCGTGTGGGAAGCTAAGAAAGTTGTCCGCTTTATACTTACTTTCCCGTAAGGGTAAAGAAGCTCTTATTTCTATGTTTTATCGTCCATAACATTAATTTTCTTAATATTAGACAGATATAATAGTATTTAAATCTTGGCTAATTCCTTCGGGAAGTTCTTTTTTCTTACCTTCCCGTAAAATTGAATAACATTTTCTTGTTTTAGTACAGATTTATTTGGTAAATATGATAAGCTAAACAATAAATCTTAAATTGGATAATCTACTTTTATCTTCAGACATAAATGTACTCTTCGCATCAATTTTTGAATTTAATTTATTTTTAATTAACCATAAATCAGAAGGAATAATTTTTTGTCTTTCAATATTTTTTAGTTTGAACCATCTTAACTTGCCATGTTCTGTTTCGCTAAAATTCAACCGGTTGGTTAAAATTTTTGTAAAAAATAAGATAAAACTATATTTTATTGTTCCTTTATTTTTAATTCTCTCATGTAAAATAGAGTTTATAGATGTATATCTGCCTTCTATAGACGTCTTTTCTTTAACTTGTCTGGCACTTGCTTCTTTAAAACTTTCTTCAAGCAACATCTTACCACCTATCATAGACCAATAATTTTTATATGGTCTTCTATTCCTTTTGATTAAAAGTATTTTATCTTGATTGACTAAAGCAACTAATATTATCGGAGTTGGACTTAATTCTCTTCCAATTATATTTGAAAAGATGGGAAGATATTTCTCAGCATTTTTTGTTAGCAAATAGTATTCATTCTTTTTTTCAACTAAACCTTCTTTTTGCATTTTATTAATATGATATGCAAGTTTGTTTGACCTAATTTTTATTGCTTTTTCAATTTCGTTAAATTTTAATCTAAATCTATCTAAAAATAACTTAAAAATTTCTTCCCTTTCTTTACTTACCAAACTTCCAGTATATTTCATTAGTCAATCTAATTTGAGGAATTATTTAAATATTACTGAATTTGAAAAATAGACTATGCCACGACAAAATATATATCCAAGACAACCAACTAAAGAAGAAATTTCGCAAGAAAATAGTTTAGTTACTCTTCTATGCAATAATGCTGGTTATAATAAAGAGAATTTAGAAGGAATTG
The DNA here is from genome assembly GCA_964366235.1 of Candidatus Woesearchaeota archaeon. Taxonomy (GTDB): domain Archaea; phylum Nanobdellota; class Nanobdellia; order SCGC-AAA011-G17; family GW2011-AR20; genus GW2011-AR20. The sequence continues at coordinate 2,613 of CAYITI010000068.1, read as the reverse complement.
AATTAGAGGCAAAAATAGATTTGAGTTATTATCATCTCTTCAAAAGAGGTGATATTAAAATTAGCATTGGAGAAGAATTAAAGATTCAAGAACCATACTCTCAAGACAAGATTTTAGAGAAAAGAATATCTACCCATCATTTTTATGGTTTTCTAAAAGATGATGATTTAGAATATGCATTTAGTAAAACCTCTATCCTTGGTAAAGACAAGATTAAATTAAAGGGAGATTTAGAATATATAGAACATGACGGAATTATATTTATTAAGAGGTCTGAAAAACACTTAAATGATTTAAGTCCATTGGAAATAAATCAATTTATTTCAAAACAAGCACAAAAAAGTAAAAGACTTTTAAAATATGTGGGTGCTTTATTAAGGGAGACTAAAGAAGTTTTTATTTTTAATCCAGTATCCGGTAGAATATTTGTAATAACTACCGGGATATGTAAAACAGAATTAAATAAAGATAAACTTTATCAATTAGAACTTGAATATTATGGTCAAATAAACGGTTTTAATATTTCAGATAATATCTATGATGATATGTCTGTTCTGGCAAATGGAATTTTAAAAGATTTGCCTAATCATGGTTATTTAGGAAAACCATCAAAAGTTACAAAATTTGATTGGTTAGTACAAAATATTAAATAATTACTTTAAATGAGCAAAGTACTATTAGATTGGATGGGAAGTTTGACATGGAAACAACAAAGTGTTATTTTATCAGCTTTAAGAGGACCAGATAACTTATATTCTCCAAACATTAAAAAAATAACCAAATGGTTAAGAATAGTAACCCAAAACAATGCCGACTTATCAAGTTCTTATATGATGCAAGAAAAACTTCCATCTATAGAACTGATAGAAAGAGAATTTGAGTTTACAACAATACACTATACAAATCATTTTTTACAGGCATTAGAAATAATTGGTTATAAGCATCCCAATAAAAATATATCAAATATCTCTAAAAAATATTATACGGGTTTGGTAATAAATGCTTTAAATTTAAACCCAGAGACAGAATCTCAATTAGAAAAAAGATTAAAAGATTTAAAATAAAGTTAATCATTCTACAGAACTTATTCATCAAACAATTTATAAACATTAAAGTCTTATGTTTATTATGAAATATTATGTTGATACTTCTATTTAGAGAGATTATTATGAGGATAGAAAAGATAATCTTAAACCTTTAGGAGAATTTGCTTTTGAATTTTTTAGAATAGTTAAAATAAATAATGATAAAATTCTTTATTCTGATTTAGTTATAGAAGAATTAAATAAAGCTTATAATAATGATGAAATTAAGCAAATTTTTAATATAATACAAGAAGATAATTTATTAGAAAAAGTTGAAATATCTAAGATTCAGGTAAAAGAAGCCTTAGAATTAAAAAGAAGATTACAAATCCCTTTTGGTGATGCCCTACATGCTATCCTTGCTAAAGACAACGATGCAATCTTAATAACAAGAGATGAACATTTTCAGAAACTTGATTTTGTAAATGTTAAAAAACCAGAAGATTTAATCTAAATTAAATCTCTTTATATATTTAGCAGCGATTTCTTCTCTATTTTTGTGTAATCTCTCATCGCTTAAATTAAATTGTGCTTTGCCTTTATATTTTGCTAATTTTTGCATAAACTTCTCTGATTCTAATTGTTTGATCTTATCTCTAATCGCCTCTCTTATGAATTCTGTTTTTGTTCCATAATGATACCTTTTACTAAGTCTATTTATTTCTTCAGAGGTTTCTTTTTGTAATTTTAATGTAACTGTTTCCATCGTATTACATTGTATTACATAGTAATATTTAAAGCTTTCTAATATTTTAATTTTAACGTAAAAATTAGATAAGTGACTTGTTTTCAATAGATTTTTAAGTTTTTCTTATTGGTCTAATCAAATGGTAGAAACATTACAAAGAAATGGTTTATGGCATCGAGATTTAATAATTATGGATTTAATTAAACAAGCAAATTTCAAAGAAGCCGATTTTAAGCCAGAATTTGGTCCGGGTTTTAGTTACAAAGGAAGAATTGCAGTAATTAGTCATATTTATAATAAAGAATTGGTTGTGAGTATTGGGGGAGATGAAGATAATGATTTGAGAGAGATAATGGAAGGATTTTCTAAAATTGTTGAATATAAACCTTTTTGCAAATACGTATTAAATCTGGATGGTCATTTGGATAAACCTTTAGTGACTTACGAATGGGATAAATTTAATCCAAATGGAAGATATTTCGAATTAGACCGTAAAACTAATGTATTTAACTTAATGAGAATTTTAAGTGAACACTAATTTGTATTATTCTTAATTAAATCAACGTCCGCCTTATTTTTTATAATTTTCAACGTAATCTTTGCATTTTAAATTAAATAATTTCTCAAGAAGTTCAATATCATTCTTACAATGTTCTTTTACCAAATCAAATTTACCCTCTTTCCACAATCTTTCAACATCACTTCCTAAAATACCATCGTTATTGAAATTTATATTATTTAACTTAGATAATACTTTTAAACCTGCATTAGTAAATGTATTTTGTGAGAAAATTAACATTGTATCTAAATGATTGCTTTTTAACATATTCCAAGGGTTTG
>CAYITI010000067.1:0-3873 GCA_964366235.1 Candidatus Woesearchaeota archaeon | reverse complement strand
TGGAAAAATTCTCAAATCTTGTTCCAGGTTCCGAAGCAGTAAGAGAAGCTGTAAAAAAATTAAAACCAGATATATTGATATGCGGTCATGTCCATGAAGCAGCAGGAATAGAAGAAAAACTTGGAAGAACAAGAGTAATAAATGTTGCAGGTAAAGCAAAGATTATTGAAATTTGATACTTCTTTAAAGTGGTAATATATCGAAAGCTTTATATACTAGATATTTCTCCAAAAATTACGCAAGATTAAAAATGCAAACAAACTTAATACATAGTTATAAAGAATTTAATGGTAAAAGTTATCCTACTAATATATTTGAATTATTTGAAGAAAGATTAATGCCGCAGACAGTAGAAAATTTTATAGAATATGCAACGCTTGCACTTGAAAGTAAAAATAAAAATGAAAATAAATTCTGGTTTAAAAATTATAGAAATTTTGGCACAATAGACGCACTAGCTCATCATAAAGATGAATTGATTGTAATTCCAAAATCAAAAGAATTAATAAACTGCAACATAAAATCAGAAATAAATAAATATGGTGGTATCCCAATAGAAAAAAAGATTTTTCAGAAATATAAAGAAGAATATGGTCTTTTGAATAGGAAAGATATTTTAACGGGACCATTAAACAAAAAACAAGCGATTGAAAATTTAATTTTAGCACAATTATTAGGAGAAGGAACTTTAAGAGAATATGTTGATCTTAGATACTCAGATAATAATGAAAATACTAGAAATATAAGTTTACATTTGCCAGAATGCCAAAACGAGCCCGCTATAAATGCATGGAGTATTGGATTTTTAGATGAATGGACACAATTTAATTCTCATCTTAAATTAAATGATGCGGATTGGCATTTAATCGGTATAAATGAAATTAATTTAAATCAATCCCTACTATCTGTTTTAAGTCTATATGGAATTAAAAAACCAGAACAATTAGATGAAATAATAAATTCTTATCAACGAAATAAAAAATAAATTTTTTAAAAAGATTTTTATAGCTTATTTTATATTTTAAATTAAATGAATGAATTGTTAATTGCTGAAAAACCAAACTCGGCCATAAAGATAGCAACAGCTTTAGCGGATGATAAGGTTATAAAAAAAGAAAATAAAAAAATTCCTTATTATGAAATTACACATAAAGGGAAAAAAATAATTGTTGGATGTGCTGTTGGTCATTTATTTGGCTTAAAGGAAATTAATGGCAAGGGTTGGACTTATCCGGTATTCAATTTTGATTGGGTCCCTATTTATGAGATCAATAAAGAAGCAAAATACACAAAAGATTATATTGAAACTTTAAAGAAATTAGCAAAAGAATCAGATGAGTTTACGATTTGTTGCGATTATGATGATGAAGGAACCGTTATCGGATTAAATGTTATAAAATATATCTGTAAAAAAAAAGATGCTAACCGGATGAAATTTAGCACCCTAACAAAAAAAGAATTAATCAATTCTTATGAAAACAAATTAAAAACATTGGACTGGGGAAATGCAAATGCTGGAGTTGCAAGACACAGCTTGGACTGGCTGCACGGAATTAATTTATCCAGAGCATTAACATTAGCAATAAAAAATGCAAAAGAAGGTTTTAAAATTCTTTCAATAGGAAGGGTACAAGGGCCAACTTTAAATTTGATTGTAGAAAAAGAAAAAGAAATCCTGGCTTTTAAATCAATTCCTTATTGGCAAACCTCGCTTTCATTTAATTATAACAACTTGGATTTAATTGCCTGGCATAAAAAAAATGCATTTTGGAATAAGCAAGAAGCCGAGAATGTAATAAAAAATACTAAAAATAAAAAAGCAATAATAAGCGAGATAACCAAGTCAGAAATAATACAAAATCCCCCCACTCCTTTTGATTTAACAACATTGCAGCTAGAAGCATATAAAACAATTGGAATTAATCCAAAAGAAACTTTAGCATTAGCACAAAATCTTTATATTAATGGACTGATTAGTTATCCAAGAACAAGTTCTCAACAGATCCCAGAATCAATTGATTTAAGGGAAATCTTAACTAAATTGCTAAATTCAAATTATTCTAATTTAGTAAAAGAATTATTAAAAAAACAGCTAAAACCAAATAATGGTAAAAAAACAGATCCAGCACACCCTGCAATTATCCCCACTGGAGAAATTCCAGAAAAATTAACTGAAAAAGAATCAAAACTTTATGATTTAATTGTCAGAAGAACATTAGCAACATTAGCAGAATCAGCTAAAAGAGAAGCATTAAAAATTGAAATTAATTGTAATAATGAAATTTTCTTATTAAATGGGATTAAAACAACTTATCCAGGATGGCATAAGTATTACGGACATTTTTTAATGCTAAAGGAAATTGAACTGCCAGAATTTAAAAAAGATCAGGAAATTAAAAATCCTAAAATCGAATTACATGAAAAAGAAACACAACCACCAAGAAGATATAGCCCTGCTTCATTAGTTAAGGAGCTTGAGAAGAAGCATCTTGGAACGAAAAGTACCAGATCAAATATTATAGACACTTTATATGAACGTCAATATATTCAAGAACAATCAATACAGGCTACTCATCTTGGAATAAAGATAATAGAAACTCTAGAAAAATATTCTCCTGAAATAATAGACGAGAAATTAACAAGGCATTTTGAAAAAGAAACTGATTTAATTCAACAAGATAAAAAAACAAAAGAAGAGATTATTGAAGAAAATAAAAAAATCTTGATTAAAGTTCTTGAAAAATTCAAGAAAAATGAATTAAATATTGGAAAGGAATTAGCAGAAGCAAATAAATTAACTAAAGATAAAGCAAGCATCATAGGAAAATGCCCTAAATGCAAAGAGGGAGATTTAAGAATTCTTTATAATAAAAACAACAAAAGTTATTTTGTTGCCTGCAATAAATATCCTGATTGCAAGACAACTTTTTCAATGCCAAAATATGCCTTGCCAAAGCCAAATGAAGAAAATTGCAAAGAATGTAACTATCCAAGATTAAAAATGATTAGAAAAGGCAAAAGACCATATGATTTCTGCATTAATCCAGAATGCCCTTCCAGAAAAAGATATTTAGAAGAGCAAAATAATTATTAACTTTAAAGTAATTAAAATAAAAAGATTTATATACTATTTTATTTAACCAATTTTTGAGGTAATTAAAATGAAAACAAAATTAATACAAACTGAATATAAAATATTTGAAGGCAAGTATAACATTCAAATGCCTAATCTGGTTCAAGAAGGATTACAGCCTTTAACTAGTAAAGATATAATGCAATATAGAATAAAAGCTATTCAAAGTAATGATGAAAACGAAATGAATTTTTGGTTAAACCAATATTTTGACACTGTAGATGGATTAGCTTATTATAAAGGATTAGCTTATCATAAAGGTAAATTAATAGTCGTTCCAAAATCAGATTTATTGTTTAATATTAATTTAGATTCTAAATTAATCAATGGAAGTTTAATCTTAGGCAAAGAACAATATAAAGAATTGTCTAAGAAATATGAAGCTATTGAAAGAGATAAAGTAAAGACTGAACATAATTTAACTAAAAAAGAAGTTAAAGAACATCCAATATGGCTTAAATTAGCTCAAGAGGATAGAGCATTATTAAATGAATATACAGGTGCAATATTTGCTAAAGCTAAGGAAGTTTTTGATTATGATAATAATATGGGTATTTACTTGCCGCCAGATGATGAAGAACAACCAGTAATGCGTGGCTGGTTCCTTAGGAACTCGGTCGGTAGGTCTGGTGCCGTTGTTGGGGGTAGCTTGGACTACGACTGTTGTTTGCTTGGGGTGCGCGCGCAAAATTTGGAAGAAGTTTTAGAGAAATAGCGATCAAAAATAAATTAAAGAATCC
>CAYITI010000066.1:0-3873 GCA_964366235.1 Candidatus Woesearchaeota archaeon | reverse complement strand
TTTGTGATGCAGATTTACTAGGAAAGAAATTCACTGAAAATAATTTAGTTTTAGACATAAAGGAAAGGTTTTACAAAGGCGAACTTTTATCAAATGAAGATATCATCGAAATATTAAAAAATGCTAGGAATATTAATATTGTTGGCAAAGAATCTATAAATTTAGCTTTAAAAGCAGGTGTTGTTGAAGCGGAAAATATAATTAAAATTAAAAATATCCCACATGCTTTGGTTTTTTAAATATGATCTATACAAATAATGGATATTATGAAGGTATATTGCAAATACGCCCCAATGATAAGGAAGTTCTAGATTACGTTAAAAATGAAATTGAGAAAGCAGGTCATGTTTTTATATCTCGTGAAATTGTAAAGAAATTCGGGATTGATTTATACTTAACAAATAAGTTCTTTTTAAGTCAATTATCCGGAAGATTAAGAAAAAAATTTAATGGAAAAGTAACAAGATCAAGAAGTTTATACAAAACAAGCAGAATGACGAGCAAGCAAGTTACTAGATTAACTATTTGTTTTAGACTTACAAAAGATTTATAAAAACTATTTCTAGGTATTAATTTATGGAACAACCAGAGCAAGAGATTAGAGTAAAAACTCCACGAGGCAGCCAAGTATTTGGTGTAATAGAGCAACGTCTAGGTGGAAGCAGAATGCGGGTAAAATGTCTAGATGGAAAAATAAGAATATGCAGGATTCCTGGAAGATTAAAAAGAAAACTCTGGATTAGGGAAGGCGATTTGTTGTTAATTGAACCATGGCAATTTGATAATGATAAAGGAGATGTAATATTTAAATATCAACCGAATCAGGTAGACTGGCTTAAGAAAAAAGGTCATTTAAAAGAGATAGAAAATCTAGAAGAATTCTGAATATGGATGAAGTTAGAATTCCTAAGGAAAGGATTGCAATTCTAATAGGAAAGAAAGGGGAAACTAAGAGAGAGATATCTAAAGCGACCAACACGAAAATAAAAGTTGATTCTAATGAGGGAGATGTGATTATTACAGGTGAAGATGGCCTTAATGTTTATAATGCAAAAAAAATAATTCAAGCTATTGGCCGCGGCTTTAATCCAAACAAAGCTTTAAGATTATTAGAAGAAGATAAAATATTTGAAATGATTAACATGCAAGATTATGCTCGCAATTCTAAAGACGATTTACATCGAATTAAAGCAAGAATAATAGGTAGAAAAGGCAAAGCTAAAAAAATGATTCAGGATTTGGCTAATGTTGAGTTATCTATATATGGTAAAACAGTTTGTATTATTGGTAAATCAGAAGATGTTGATACTGCCAGACATGCTGTAAATAATTTACTTTCTGGAAGCAGGCATGGTAAAGTTTATGCATATTTAGAAAAGCAGAGAAAAATTAAACGTCTAAAGGAACTATAACATTTATAAATTAGCTAATAAATTTATTTTTTATGATTACAGAGAAAAAAAGTGAGGTAGTTGCAATAGAGCTAGCAAAGCAACAACGCGAAATTTCAATATCAGAATTTTTTCTGAAAAATAGACATCTGCTTGGTTTTGATAATCCTACTAGAGCTTTAATGATGGTTGTAAAGGAAGCTGTTGATAATTCTATTGATGCCTGTAATGAGATGAAAGTTCTTCCTGAAATTAAAATTGAATTAAAACAAATTAATGAAGATAGGTTTATTGTAATTGTAGAAGATAATGGTCCAGGGATTATAAAACAACAAATTCCTAATGTCTTTGGTAGATTATTATATGGGAGTAAATTTCACAGATTGCGCCAATCAATGGGCCAACAAGGAATTGGGATAAGTGCAGCTGTTCTTTATTCTCAATTAACAACTGGAAAACCAACTAAAATTTATTCTAGGATTAGCCCCAAAAAACCATCGCATTATTTTGAAATACAAATTGATACTAAAAAGAATGAACCAAGCATATTAGAAGATAAAGAAGTAAATTGGAACAAAGATCATGGGACTAAAATTGAAATAGAAATTGAAGGAAGATATTTAAAAGGAAAACAGAGTGTTGATGAATATATAAAACAAATTTCAATTGTAAATCCTCATGTTACTTTAGAATATGTTATGCCTGAAAAAGAAAAAATTATTTATCAAAGGGTTACAGAAGAATTGCCAAGAGATTCTAAAGAAATTAAGCCGCATCCTTATGGTATTGAATTAGGACAATTAATCAGATTGTTGCAAGATACTAGGGCAAATATTTTATCTGGATTTTTGCAAAATGATTTTTCTAGAATTGGAAAAGGCACTGCTGAAGAAATTTGTAACAAAGCCAAATTAAAAACATCAGCAAAGCCGAAACAATTAGAAGATAAAGAAATTGAATTATTATTCAAAGCTTTACAAGAGACAAAAATAATGGCTCCACCAGGAGATTGTTTAAGCCCAATTACATCAGAATTGCTTGAAAAAAGTTTAAAAGAACAAATTAAGGCTGATTTTTATGTTACCGCAACTCGTTCTCCAGAGGTTTATCGTGGAATGCCTTTTCAAATTGAATGCGCGATAGCTTATAATGGTGAAATAGAAAAAGAATCACAAGTTAGGGTAATGAGATTTGCTAATCGTGTTCCATTATTATATCAACAAGGTGCTTGTGCAATTACAGAAGCTGTTTCTGAAACAAACTGGAAACCTTATGGATTAAATCAAAGTGGAAATAATTTGCCTACAGGACCTGCAATAATCTTAGTTCATATGGCAAGTGTTTGGGTTCCTTTTACAAGTGAGGCAAAAGAAGCAATTGCTCATTATGATGAGATTATTAAAGAAATTAAATTAGCATTGCAGGAATGCGGAAGGAAATTAAGCATTTATATTCATAAAAAACATTTTGCTGATTTAGAGGGTAAAAAACGTTCTTATATTGAAAAATATTTACCACATATTGGAATTGCTTTAAAAGAAATAATTAATCTAAATGAGAATGAAAAAGAAAAAGTATTAAAAATTTTGGAAGAAATACTAGAAAAAACAAGACTAAATCTAAATCAAGAATTTAAAGAAGAATTAATTAATGAACAGGAAAAAGAAAATGAAACAGAAGAATGAATCAGCTGAATTAATTAAAGATAATGCAACAGAAATATATAAAAAAATATTAGCAAAGAAAAAACCATCTCTAAAAATACCATTGAGGGCTTTAACTAATGTAAAATATAATGAAAAACAAGGCTATTTTGAAATTAAAGGATTAGTAAAAGAAAGAACATTAACCGTAAATACAATAAAAACATTTGCACAAACTTTAAGAATGATGGCAGAATCAAAAAAGTTAATCGAAACCGATGATGTTGCTACTAAAAGGGAAATGTATTATATTTCTAAGAATTGGGAAGATGCAAGATTTGATGAACAACCGGAATCAGATACAGTAATGGATGACATTGAGGCGATGTTTATGATTAATAGAGAGCAACTTGGTTTTATCCCGGAAGAAAAAGGTGGAGAAATCGCAGGCGAGTTAATAGTTGTAGATAAAGATCCAGTTACAGGGAAAGAATTAAGAATAGATTGTACAAAATTTGGTTCAGGAGATTACTCAATTCCAATTTCAGTAGAACATTTAAAATTTAAAACTAACGCGAAATTTATTTTAGCTATCGAAACGGCAGGAATGTTCCAAAGGTTAGTTAAACATGGCTATTGGAAGAAAACTAATTGCATTTTAATAAGTATGGGCGGTGTTCCAACAAGGGCCTGTAGAAGATTTATTAGAAGATTAAGTGATGAAATGAAATTACCGGTTTATGCATTTACAGATTCTGATTTTTATGGATTTTTTAATATTTATAGAACATTAAAAGTTGGCTCGGGAAACGCCGCACATATCAATAAGATCGGAAGAG
>CAYITI010000065.1:0-3892 GCA_964366235.1 Candidatus Woesearchaeota archaeon | reverse complement strand
AATTAGAAACAGAATTAAAAATTAGAGGTTTTAGTCAAAAAACAGTGGATTCTTATTTGCTCCATAATAAACAATTCCTTAATTTTACAAAAAAACAACCAGACCAAGTAGAAGAACAGGACATTAAAAATTATTTGGCATATCTGATTTCAGAGAAAAGATATAAACCAAGAAGCGTAAATTTAGCTTTAAGTTCGTTAAAATTCTTTTATTATAATATATTAAATAAAAAGATAATGGAAAACATAAAACCGCCTAAGTTAGATAAAAAAATTCCAACAGTTTTAACAAATGATGAAGTTAGATCATTATTGAATGTATTAGAAAACCAAAAACATAAGATCTTAATTAGTTTGATGTTATCTTCTGGTTTAAGAGTAAGCGAAGCAGTCTCTGTAAAAATGGATGATATTAACTTTAACGATAAAACCTTAATAGTAAGAAGCGGGAAAGGAAACAAAGACAGAATTACAATAGTTTCAGAAAAATTATTACAAGATATCAAAGCTTATCTAGAAAAAAGAAAAGATAAAAATCCTTATTTATTTCAAATTCGAGACACTCATGTTACAATTAAATTAGCTCAGAAAATTATTAAGCAGGCTGCAAGAAACGCAAATTTAAGTAAAAGAGTTTATTGCCACGCGTTACGCTCAACTTTTGCTACAAATTTATTAAATAACGGGGTTAATCTTCGTTATATACAGGCTCTACTTGGGCACGCAAATATTTCCACAACAGAAATTTATACTAAGGTCTCTCCAGAAGAATTTAAGAAAATAAAAAATCCTTTAGATCTATTATAATAAAATTAATTTTCAATATAAAATTCAAATAGTTTTGAAATCAAATCAGAAACATCTTTTTCATGGTCTTTTTTACTAAAAATTTTGTCTATGCCTTCCTAGGTAATATCCTCGGGTAATTTCTCTAATATTTTTTCTCTCCACATTCCCTTATATACTTCAATCTTCTTCTTACCCGTTCTAATAACAAATTTATATTGATTATAACCCAATTCGTATGTTGGCATAATATTAATAAAGGGTATAAATTAATAAATCTAATTTATTTTTTTACTAAGAACATAATCATCATACAATATTTCAGCTAATTTAGATTTTTCTTCATCATTTCCACGAATCAAAATATTAGCCATATAATCCCACGTAATATTTTCTGGTAATTTTACATTAATTAATTTTTTTATCCATTTAAAGTCAGAATCTCGAAGTTGGTAAAAATCTATTTCTCTAATCTTCGTAAAAATAGCAAATTCATAATCTTTATGTCTTAATACTCCGTCAGCCATAATATAATAATACAAGAAATATTAATAAACCTAACTTTTTATCTTTTTTTAATATAAAATCTATAAAATTCTTTTACTAGTTCAACTTTTTCTTCTTCTAAGTTAGGCTCGCCACTTAAAATTTCACTAATATCATTCCAAGTTCTTCCTTTAGGCAAGCTTTTTACATTTCTTGCTTGAACCGATCGATCTATTTTTGAATTAAAACGCTTATAAATGGTTATTAGCTTACTTTCAGGAAAAATTACAAATTCATAATTTTTATAATAAAGTATTCCCGCAGTCATAAAATGAAATAATAAGTAAAAATTAATAAATCTACCTTATTTTTCATTAACAATATAAAAATTATAAAGTATTTCCGCTAACTTAGATTTCTCTTCCATATCACCCCCGACTAAAATTTTATTTATGTGGTCCCATGTAACATTTTTAGGTAATATTGGATTCATTAATCCTCTTACCCTAACGAAACTATCTTTAGTTCTTCGATAAATATCAATTTGACTACCATGTGTAAAAATAGCAAATTCATAATCTTTATGTGCTAATATATTGCCAACCATAATATAGTAAGAATAAGATAAAATTAATAAATTTAACGTTACTCATTAATCAAATTAAAATTACTAACTAACTTTGCTAATTCACTTTCACTTCTTTTTTTACTTTGAATTTCTTTTAATATATTTATAGTTAGTTCCCCTCGTTTAATAATCTTTTTTTCATGTTTTACATAAATTAATTCTTCTCTCTCATACACAATTTGATAAAACATGACATCTGTTGTCCAATCTTCTATACTACTTAAAATTCGATTTGCTACGTCAGAGAAATCGTTAGTTTCAAGACCACACCTATATAAAGTATCTTTAGATTCAATATAGATATCCATATTTAACTAAGAATCGTAAAATTCTTAAATCTTACTGATTATATTTTAGTATACTGACCAAAAAGACAAGTTTGTCCAGAAGGTTTATAAATAAAAATAATTTAATATTTATCGGCGTACATATGATAAAAAAATTAATAAAAAAGATGCTAGGAAAAATGAAGCATTGATTGATAAAGGTTGGTATGCCGTCAGAATTATATCACCTTCAAATCAATTTTTATCTGATTTTAGTCTAAAAGAAAAATTGGATTTAGTATTAAGAATTGTAGCTAAAATTCTTCAAAATAGAGAGAACCAACTTAATCCACGAGGTTCCAATACATTTATATACTAGTTTAAATTAACATTTACGACGATATTTATAATTCAGGGGAGGTGTTATCAATGGGAAAAGTAATTGCCAAAGGCGTCGTAAAACGTAGAAAAGGATTCTCATTTAAGTAAATTCTTAATGAGCCTTAGATTTGTATTACGTGGACGCAAAAGGGAACGTTTGTGAGGCTATGATGGCCCGTGGCGGAAGAAGAAAGAGGAGATAAAAAACTCCTCAATTTTTATTTTTTAGAATTAAGATATTAATCAGAATCTATAATCTCTGAGAAAATCCGTCTATGGTTTTGTAACGATTTAGAAAATTCTCACTATATCTTTGATTTTTAAAATCCTTTATTTTTACTTCAATTTTTTTAAAGAATCCCATTACTTGTTCTTCAACTTCTTCCAGTTCTTTTATATAACGGACAATGACTATGCCCTCAATAGGATCTCTGGATATGACCTTATTTTTACTTTTAACATGCTCTTTTATAGAGCTTATTAAATCACCAGTTAAATCTTCTATTCTGCCTAAATCGTATCTTTTAACTATATTATCTTTATTACCATTAACCTCAAAATTAGCAATTAGGTCATAAGTATCATCTTTTCTAGAATAATTTTCTATCTTTAATTCTTTTATCTTTATACCCAAGTTTAGCATTGATATAGACCAAACTAGGTAATTAATAAATTTTTCCAATAAATTTTTAAACTTAATAAAAGAGATTTTAGTCAAGGGCTCGTAGCTCAGTTTGGTAGAGCACTTGACACAAAAGTGAGTGAAGCTCTTAAACCTTGGAGTTACCAAGGGGTCGTGGGTTCAAATCCCACCGAGCCCGCTACAATAAATTTATTAAAATGAATAATATTGACGAATGGGTTGATGAACTTTCTAATGAAGATTCTTTAATAATTGTAGAAGGAAAAAAAGATAAATTAGCTTTAAATAAACTTGGGATAGAAAATGTAAATTCTATTAAAGAACCAATTTATCTGGTAATTGAAAAAATAATTGATCATAATAAAGAAATAATTATATTAACAGATTTAGATAAAGAAGGAAAAAAGATTTACTCTAAATTAAGACACGAATTTCAAAGATATGGTATTGAAATAAATAATAAATACAGAAGATTTTTAATAAAGCATACAAAGATTACACATATAGAAGGCTTGCCAACTTATATTAATAATAATCCTAGAGAATTTCTTTAATTTTTTCTACATACTCAGCTACTTTATTTCCAGTTTCAGTTAGCTGTATACTTTTAATTCTACCATGTTTTTCAAAACTTACTAATTTAGCCTTTTCCATTTCTTGCAAAATCTTAACAGCATGAGAATAAGTACAATCAACTTCTTAC